>WQYN01000019.1 GCA_009781225.1 Micrococcales bacterium
CTCCCAGCTCACTCCCGCGACGTCAAACGCACCCGTCGCGATGGGCTGGGTCATTACGGACGATGGCGCACCTTGCGACACGCCGAGAGCCGCCGCCTGGAGTTTGGGCGGGGCAATCTGCCCGAGTGGGATGGAGATGGCCCCGTCATGCGCGGGCGGCAACGCGACCTCGACAAGGTCGGTTCCGCCGGCGTGCGCCGAGTGTGTCGGCGCAAGGAGGCTGGGGCAAATGAGCAGGCCAAGAGCCGTTGCTGCGCCGAGGAGTCGGCGCAACCGAGCGGCATCGGTAAACACGTGAGTGGTCCCTTCACATCGTGGGGAAGTCCGGCGGTTAGGGCACTGTGCCCCACCATAGGCACAAACTGGCCTCAAAGCACGGACATTCCTCGCGATTCCTCCAGATGGGCCCTCGGAGCAGCAAGAGAGCTGCTACCGCTGTCTGTTCGCTCTTAGCGAATTCTTGTCAGCTCTCCGTTAGACAATTCGGCGTTGGGCGGCCCAGCGTGCTAGCTCGGAACGGTTGGAGAGTTGGAGTTTGCGAAGCACAGCGGAGACGTGGGTTTCGACGGTCTTGACGGAGATGAAGAGCTCGCTGGCGACCTCGCGATAGGTGTAACCCCGGGCGATAAGACGCATGACCTCTTGCTCACGCGAGGACAGACGGTCGAGTTCGTCATCATGCGTCGCGATGTCCCCGGCGGCTGTGCCGAAGGCGTCGAGGACAAAGCCGGCAAGGCGCGGAGAAAAGACCGCGTCGCCATCGGCCACACGGTTGACTGCCCTGACCAACTCGGCTACCTCGATGGTCTTGGTGACATAGCCGCGGGCTCCCGCCCGGATGATCGACACGACGTCCTCGGCGGCATCGGAGACCGACAGCGCGAGAAATCGAACCTCCGGTGGCAGGCCGGCACAGCCCTGAAGCACGGCGACTCCTCCCCCGCCAGGCATGTGGACATCGAGAAGCACGACATCCGGCAGAGTCCCCGCGACCAAGGAGATCGCCTCAGTGACCCCCGCGGCCTCACCGACGATCTCGAAGACCTCCGCCAGCTCGGCCCGCGCCCCCGAGCGGAACAGGGCATGGTCATCGACGATGGCGATCCTCAGCCGGGCCGCATCCGAGCCTTGGTGGCTGCTACTCATGATTTCCTCCTCGCACCGATCCGACTTCGAGCCGGACCTCCGTTCCTTGACCGGGAGCACGGCGCACCTCAGCCGTTCCCCCTTGGCGGGCGACCCGCCCGATGATCGACTCGCGCACCCCAAGCCGGTCGGCTGGCACATCGCTGAGATCGAACCCATCGCCGTGGTCGCGAACAAACAGCTCAACCCGGCGATCCGATGCCTCCAAGTACGCCGAGATCGGCTCGCGCCCATGCCGCGCCGCGTTGATCAACGCCTCGCGGGCCGCGCGCAGCAGCGCCTCCCCGGCAGCGTCCGGCTTCGCATCGCCAACGATGACGAGCCCCACCTCGATCCCCTGCGCGTCCTCCACCTCTGCGACGATCTCCCGCAAGCCCGCTGCCAGCGACTCCGCAGCCGGCGCCGTGTCCTCATAGAGCCAGGCTCGCAACTCCCGCTCCTGAGAGCGGGCAAGCCTGCGAACCAGATCTGGATCATCGGCCCGCTGGCGAATCACCGCGAGAGTCTGAAGCACCGAATCGTGGAGATGAGCGGCGATGTCGGCCCGCTCCGATTCCCGGGCACGGGCTGTCCGCTCATCGCCCAGGTCTCGCCACAGCCGCAGCCACCACGGGGCGATGACGACCACGACGCCCGCGACCACGGCCAACCCCGCGAGCATTCCTACAAGCAGGAGCGTCGGCGTCTGGCCCCGACCGATCAGGAGAACCACCCCGACCGTCACGAGCACCAGGCCTCCGACCAGCCGCAACACCGAATGCCAGGATCGCGATTGGCCGCTTTGCGTCCCCAGATGCGACCAGGCCAGGACCACGCCTCCCAGGAGGATGAAGACCGGCAGCCACCAGGTCAGTCGAAGGTCAAGCCCCATTCTCCATCCGACAACGGCGGCCCCCACCAGCAAGAACGCAATCCCGCCCACGATTCCGGTGACGTAGCGGCGCCAGGGAACGCGCGCCATCGTGCGCCGTTTGGGAGGGCGCAGGGAGGGGCGGCGAGCGGGGTTGCCTGCGGCGGGCATGAAGATCCACAAGAAGAGGTAGGCGAGAAGGCCCATGCCCGCGGCGAGGATCCCCAGGGCGAAGCCGACTCGCACAGCCCTGACGGGAAAACCGAGGTGGTGGGCCAGCCCGGAGGCGACGCCGGCGACGCGGCGGCCGGTGCGCGCGCGCTCCAGGGGCGGGCGGTCGTCGGGTTCGGCGGGCGTCACGGGCATGCTCACCAGGCAATCGAAGCACGGATTTGGCCACTGAGGGGGCCAGATCGGGGAATATCAGGGGAAGGACCAGGGTGCATTTCGGGGTGTTACCCGATAGCGCCGGGCAGAGGCAGGGTCCACGATGGACACCATGAGCACTACACCACAGCCCGGACCCGCGCCCCAGTCGCGAGGTCGCGCAACATTCGACTCTTTCCTGTCCTCGGTCCGCCGGATCGGCATCTGGCGGACTGACGACCGATGGCTCGGCGGAGTAGCCGCAGGCATCGCCCATCGGCTCCGCGTCGACCCTCTCGTCATTCGGGCGGCCTTCGCCGTCACCGCCTGCCTGGGGATCGGCTTCTTCATCTACGGCCTGTGCTGGCTACTGCTGCCCGAGGCCTCCGACGGACGCATCCACCTCGACCAGCTCAGCCGCGGCCGGGTCGAGGCCGGATTCGTCGGCTCCGTCCTCATGCTGGTCATCGGCGGAGGCGGGCCACCGACCATCATGTGGAGCAGCGTGAGCTGGGTCCCGGCCCTCATCGCCTTCCCCATCGCCATCGCGGTCACCATCGCCCTCATCGTCGTGTTTATCGTGGGCATCAGCTCCCATGGGAAGAGGCGGGCGCACAAGAAGAACGGCGCACCGCCTCCGTACACCCCCCCAGGCGCTGCTCCCTACGGCGTGCCCACGACTCTTGCCCCCGCGTACGCTCCCGGAGCCGCCCCCTTTCGAGGTGAGTCCGCGATGAGCAGCGAGGATACTCCCGACGCTGGCGCCACGCCCACTATGGACGATGACGTCACGACCCCCATGCCCGCGGCCGGCGGTTTCGACTCCACGCCAGCTGCCACGCCCGTTGCCTCCGGTGCCGGGACGTGGTCACCTGCGAGCGGACCTTTCGTCCCCTACGGCCCCCCCGCGCGACCGGCGTCCTTCGCCACGCCTCCTCCGGCCAAGCCCCGGCGGCGGCGCGGAGCTGGCCCAATCGGAGCGGGGATCATTGGCTCCCTCACGCTTTTCATTGTCGCCGGCCTCCTTTTGGCCGACCGGTACACCACCTGGTTCGACTCCACCTTTGTTCCTGGGCTCGGCTTTGGTGCGATCCTCGCCGTTGCTGGGATCGTCATCGTCTGCCTCGGCTTGCTGGGACGGCGTGCAGGCGGGGTCACGGCGTTTACCATCTGCGCCGCTGTACTGCTCTTGCCTGCCCTGGTCCTTCTCCACGTGGCATCCTCGGTGCCCTCAGGACTCACGATGGGACAACGGCACTGGAAGCCCACGGTCACTGACGTGGACAAAGGATTCTCGCTGGGAATCGGTGAGGGGGTCCTCGACCTCAGGAGCGTAACTCCCACCAGCCCGCCCCAGGTCATCCCCTTCGACATGGGAGTGGGATCGGCCATCATCGATCTGCCGGCCGGGGTCCCCATCCGGATCGAAGCCCGCGTCGGCATCGGAGGGATCGAAACCCGGCTGCCCAGCTCGTGGTACGTCGAGCCGAGCGACCTGATGAACACCGACTACTCGTCCAGAGACATCTACCTTGACTGGGAGGACGGACTCGCGGAGGAGCCTGAACCTGTCGAACCTCCCGACCCCATGGACCTCGCCGATCCCATTGAACCCGTAGACACTATGGACCCCGCCGATCCCATGGACCCCGCCGATCCAGTGGAACCGCCGGAAGTGATTGACCCGAAGGGGTTTGGAATCACCCTTCCCGGCTCGGGGAAACCCGGTGGGATTGTCTTGTCAGACTTCGACGGCAATATCGTCCGGTTCAACTACCCCTGGCAGTCCGCGACCAGCGGAGGAATCGGACTCACCGCCACCTTCGTCTCCCCTGAAGTCCGCGCCGGCGCCACACCGGTCCTCACCATCAAAGCCTCCACCTCAATCGGCCGCATCCTCCTGCGAGAAGGACACTGATCATGACCAACGACGACCACACACTCACGACACCCCTCCCCTCCTCTGAACCCGCTGCCGACACCGCAGCACCCGAACCCGCTGCCGAGAACGCAGCACCCGAACCCGCTGCCGACACCGCAGCACCCGAACCCACTCCCTTCATGTCCGCCCCGACCCCCGTCGCGCCTGCCGTCACCTTCGCCCCGCCCGTGGCTCCACCCGAGGCTCCCCCCACCGCTGCACCCCCCGGCTACGGACCCACCTTCAAGAAAGGCCCGCGGATCGGGATCATCCTCTGGGGCGTCATCGTCACCCTCATCGGAGTCAGCACGATGGCGATGTCCACGGGCTGGCGCGTCGATGCGACGATCCTGCTCGTCTGCCTCCTACTCGCCGCCGGAGCCACGATCCTCGTCGGCTCCGTCCTGGGAGCCCTGCGCTCCCGCGACCGCTCCCCTTCCTGAAGGGGGGCTACTCCCACTCGATGGTGGCGGGGGGTTTCGGGGTGATGTCGAGGACAACCCGGTTAACCTCGGGAACCTCGGCAGTGATCCGCGAGACGATCCTCGTCAGCAGATCGTCCGAGAGGAACCCGACCCCCGCCGTCATCGCGTCCTTCGAGATCACGGGCCGCAGCACCACCGGCATTCCGTAGGTGCGCTCCCCGTCGGTCACCCCCACCGACCGCAGGTCTGCCAGCAAAATCACCGGGCACTGCCAGACCTCGCGGTCCTTCCCCGCCGCCGTCAACTCCTCACGCACGATGGCGTCCGCCGCCCTCAGCACGTCAAGCCGGGCCTTCGTTACCTCGCCTAGCACGCGAATCCCAAGTCCCGGCCCCGGGAACGGCTGCCGCCACACCATGGATTCCGGAAGCCCCAGCTCCTCGCCGACCGCCCGCACCTCGTCCTTGTACAGCATCCTCAGCGGCTCAACCAGCTCAAACGCTAGGTCGTCGGGCAGGCCTCCCACATTGTGGTGGGACTTGATGGTCCCCGCCCCCTGATCATCCCCCGACTCGACGATGTCCGGGTAGATCGTTCCCTGAACCAGGAACCTGACCGGCTCCCCCGCCTCGGCCACGAGTCGGCGCGCCTGGGCATCGAAGACCTCGATGAACTCCCGCCCGATGATCTTGCGTTTGGTCTCCGGATCCGTCACCCCCGCCAGCGCCACCAAGAACCGCTCCTCCGCATGCACGATGACGAGATGGGCTCCCGTTGCTTGGACAAAGTCGCGCTCGACTTGCTCTGGTTCCCGCAGGCGCATGAGGCCCGTGTCGACGAACACGCAGGTCAGCTGGTCCCCGATCGCCCTATGGACAATTGCCGCGGAGACAGCCGAGTCCACTCCCCCGCTGAGGCCGCAGATGGCTCGATTGGTTCCCACCTGCGCGCGGATCGCCTCGACCTGCTCGGCGACGACCTTGGCGGGGTCAATGGGACGGGACGGAATGACGGACTCGGGGCACTGAGGTGAGGGCACGGGCCCAGGGTACAGTCCGCCATCGTGCGTCTGTGGAGCGACTTGCGCGAATCTGCGGGCAGGACCCAGGTTGGCTGCCGGGGCGACGGATACACTGATCGCCTGTCGAGCGATGGCACCACAATCGAGGCTATCCGCACACCGTTGCATGAAAGGCGCTGGCACCCGTGACGAAGAGCATCTATCTCGCCTCGACCGACGCCGACTCCCTGAAGTCTTCCATCGCCCTTGGGCTCGTTGACGACCTGCGCGGGAGGGTAAGCCGCGTGGGAATCTTCCGGCCGCTGGTCGAGACTCTGGAGGAGACCAGCCCCGTCACCGAGGTGCTGAGAGCGCGGGCAAGCGTGCAACTGGGCTGGTCAGAGGTGCTGGGGGCGACCTACGCCGAGGCGTTCGCCAACCCCAAGGCCACACACGCCCGCATCATTGACCGCTACCTGGCCATTGCCGAGCGCTGCGATGCCGTCGTTGTCCTAGGCACTGACCACACGAAGATCGGGGGGGCGAGCGAACTGGCGCTCAACGCGCGTATCGCCGCCGACCTCATGACGCCTGTCGCACTCGTGACGCCAGGGCTCGCGCACCGCCCCTCCGACATCCGCCAGACACTCGCGGTCGCCGAGCGAACCTTTGCCGAGAACCACGCCGTCCTCCTTGCCGTCATCGCCAGCCGCTGCGAGGAAAGCGAACTCGCCGAGATCACCGCCCAGTTGGCTACGCTCGGGCCCTTGTCCTTCGCGGTACCCGAGTCGCGGCGGGTCTCGGCGCCAACGGTCCGGGCCGTCATGGAAGCGATCGACGGGAAACTGGCCTCGGGGCAGGACCGCCTCCTCGACGCCGAGGCGCAGCTGCTGGCAATCGGGGCGATGGAGCCGCACCACATGCTCTCCACGATCCAAAACGGCGCTCTCGTCATCGCTCCCGGAGACCGGGCCGAGCTGCTGCTGGCGCTCGTCGCCGCCCATGCCGACCCTGACTTCCCTGTCCTGTCGGGAGTTGTCCTGACCGGCGGGTTCACCGTTCCAGAGTCGATGATGACCCTTATCACGGGGCTCGACAACACTCTGCCGATCATCCAGGTTCCGACCAACACCGTCACGACTGCGACTCGGGCCCTGTCGGTGCGCGGCCATCACAGCCCCAAGACGCAGGAGAAGAACAAGGCGGCAAGTGAGCTGGTCAGCGACTCGATCGACACCGACGCCCTCTGGGCCGCGGTTGATGCGGTTGAAGCCCCCGCCCTGACCCCGCAGCGGTTCGAATACTCCCTGCTCCAAAGGGCCCAGGCCGATCCCAAGCACATTGTTCTGCCCGAAGGCCTTGAGCCCCGGATCCTCAAGGCGGCCGCGCGGATCGTCGCCCTGTCCGCCGCTGAGCTGACAGTCTTAGGTGACCCGACCAAGGTTGCGAACCTGGCGCAGGAACTCGGAGTCGATCTCACGGGCGTAACTGTCCAGGACCCCTGTGACCCCGCGCTCCTCGACAAGCTGTCGGCCGGACTCTTCGAGATCCGCAAGGCCAAGGGAATGACCTCCGAGCAGGCCCGGGAGATCCTCACCAACTCCGCCTCCTACCTGGGGACCATGATGGTGCAGCTGGGCCTAGCCGACGGGATGGTGTGCGGCGCCATCCACACGACTGCGGACACGATTCGCCCAGCGTTCCAGATCATTAAGACCGTGCCGGGACTCGCCATCGTCTCCTCGGTGTTTCTCATGGCGCTCGCTGAGAAGGTTCTCGTCTTTGGCGACTGCGCCGTCAATCCGAACCCGACGCCCGAGCAGCTTGCCGACATTGCGATCTCCTCGGCGGCCACGGCCGCGACGTTCGGGATCGAGCCGAAGGTCGCGATGCTCTCCTACTCGACCGGGACCTCAGGCAGCGGGCCCGACGTTGAGACTGTCCGCGCGGCCGTCGAGTTGGTCCGCGAGCGTGCCCCCGGGCTTCCGGTCGAGGGGCCGATCCAATACGACGCCGCGGTGGACCCGACGGTTGCCCGCGGCAAGATGCCAAACTCGCTGGTGGCAGGCCAGGCGACCGTCCTGATCTTCCCTGACCTGAACGCCGGCAACATCGCCTACAAGGCGGTGCAACGCTCCTCGGGCGCGCTCGCCATCGGACCTGTTCTTCAGGGCCTGCGCAAACCCGTCAACGACCTCTCGCGCGGCGCCCTCGTCGACGACATCATCAACACGGTGATTATCACCGCGATCCAAGCCCAATGACCGCCTAAGGAAGGCCCACTGTGACCACTGTTTTTGTCATCAACTCCGGATCCACCTCGATCAAGTACCAGCTCCTCGACACGGAGAGCGAGCAGCGGCTTGCGTGGGGCATCGTCGAGCGGATCGGGGAGCCGATGGGGCTAATCTCGCACAAGACGCCGACGGATGAGGTGGAGCTTGACCGTCCCATCTCCTCCCACACCGCAGGGTTGGCCGAGGTCATGCGGCTGTTCTCCGAGCGCGGGCCGGATCTGGGAGCAGTCGGGCTTGTCGGGGTGGGGCACCGCGTGGTCCAGGGCGGCGAGATCTTTGACGCACCGGTCCTCATCAACGAGGAGGTGATCGGACAGATCGAGGAACTGGCTTCCCTGGCTCCCCTTCACAACCCGCCCAACCTCCAGGGGATCGAAGGTGCTCGCGCTGCCCTCCCCCATCTCCCCCACGTCGCCGTCTTTGACACGGCCTTCCACCGGACCCTGCCTCCGGCCGCTTACACCTACGCGATTCCGCGCGAGCTGGCCGCGCAGTACCAGGTCAGGCGCTACGGGGCGCATGGAACCTCCCATCGCTACGTCTCGCGCGAGCTGGCTCGAAAGATGGGACGCCCCTTGGAGGAGGTCAACTCCATCGTCATCCACATCGGTGGCGGCGGGTCGGTCTGTGCGGTCAAGGGCGGACGCTCGGTGGAAACCTCGATGGGCATGACTCCGTTGGAGGGACTCGTCATGGGAACCCGCTGCGGGGACCTTGATCCCGCCGTGCTCTTCCACCTCCACCAGCAGGCAGGGCTCGGGTTCGAGGAGCTCGACGACCTGGTGAACAAGCAGTCCGGACTCCTGGGAATGGCGGGCTCACCCGACATGCGCGACGTTCGGGCGGCGGCGCAGGCGGGAGATGAGGCCTCTCAGATCGCCCTCGACGTGTTCGCCCACCGGGTCAGGAGCTACATCGGGGCCTACTATGCCCAGCTCGGTCGGCTCGACGCCATCGCGTTCACCGCGGGTATCGGTGAGAACGAGTTCATCGCTCGGGGCATGTCCGTGGCCGGTCTCGAGCATCTGGGGATTGAGATCGACTCCGACGCCAACGTCGCTCTTCGCGGGCGTGCCGGCCGGATCTCGACCGACCGCTCCGCCATCGAGGTGTGGGTCATCCCCACAAACGAGGAACTCGAGATTGCCCGGGAAGCGGTGGAACTGCTGGAGGCCCTGGGAATCCTCGAAGCCTAGAGATTCCTCACGACGACCGAGGCGCGCTGGAACTCCTTGAGATCGAGGTAGCCGGTCGACGCCATCGCCTTGCGTAACGCCCCCATAAGGTTCGCGTGTCCATCAGCCCGCCGTGAAGGACCAAAGAGGATTTCCGCCATCGTCCCCGCTTGTCCGACGTGGACGCGCTCACCTCGGGGGAGACGAGGATGGTAGGCCTCGGGGCCCCAATGCCAGCCGCAGCCGGGGGACTCAAAGGCGCGGGCAAGCGCAGCCCCCAGCATGACCGCGTCGGCTCCGCAGGCGATCGCGGTGACGAGGTCGCCGGAGCGGCCCACGGCGCCATCAGCGATGACGTGGACGTAGCGGCCCTGGGACTCGTCGAGGTAGTCGCGCCGTGCAGCGGCGACATCGGCAACAGCGGTCGCCATGGGGGCGTGAATGCCGAGCGTCGCGCGGGTCGTGTGCGCCGCGCCGCCCCCAAAGCCCACGAGCACCCCTGCCGCCCCGGAGCGCATGAGGTGGAGGGCCGCGGTGTACGATGCCGCACCGCCCACCACGACGGGAACGTCGAGCTCGTAGATGAAGCGTTTGAGGTTCAGCGGCTCGGCGTCGGGCGAGACATGCTCGGCCGAGACCGTGGTCCCGCGGATGACAAAGAGGTCAACGCCCGCGTCAATGACCGCAGCCGAGAACTCCTGGGTCCGCTGAGGTGACAGCGCTCCGGCCACGGTGACCCCGGCGGCGCGAATCTCCCTTAGTCGTCGCACGAGCAGCTCAGGCTTGACCGGCTCGGAGTAGATCTCCTGGAGGCGGGAGGTCGCCGTCTCACCCGGAAGCTCGGCGATCTCGGCGAGGAGCGGAGCGGGATCGTCGTAGCGCGTCCATAGCCCCTCGAGGTCGAGCACGCCCAGACCCCCCAGCTTTCCCAGCTCGACCGCTGTCGCCGGACTCATCACCGAGTCCATGGGCGCCGCCATCACCGGCACCCCAAACTGGTAGGCGTCGATCTGCCAGGCCGTAGACACGCCGCTCGCGTCCCGCGTCCGACGCGAAGGTACGACCGCGACATCGTCAAAGGAATATGCCTGCGCCCCGCGCTTGCCCCGACCAATCTCAATCTCATTGCTCACAGAGCCCAGCCTACTGAATGGGGCGTCCCAGTGACGGAGTTGGCTGACAATCGCCGCGACGTGCCGCCGGCGCGAGTCCTGTGGGCCGCGTGGCCGCCCATGAGCCACAGCTGCACGTCCTCTCGCTCAGGCGTCGACTAGGAATCCTCGCGCTCTCGCCGCGTTCAGCAACGGCGTGGCTGCCGCGTCTCCGAGATCCTCGCGAACAGCCCTGATCATCGCCCATATCGTCGGAGAGAATGGTTCGTCGCCGGGCTCTGAATGCTCGATTCGCTCGGTCACATGACGAAGGACGGCGCGCAAGTGTACCGCGGGAATTTCGGTGAACACCGGCGTCAGAAAGAGTTCCTCGTCGAATCCGATCCTGTACGGCGTCACCGCTTCTATCGCCTCTGGGATTCGGTCACCGAGAAGAGGTACCACGTCGACCCAACGCGCTCTTTCGGGATCCCCAGCTTCCCGTGGCCGACCGTCCAGTCTCCGAGCAATGTGGTCCCGCAACCACGTCTCCCATGCCGCCGCTCCGGACAGGTCTTTCCTCCACAGGAGTCGGACGACTGTGGATGCAAACTCGACAGAGTGTCTGCCATCGGCGGCTACTACTGACAGATCGAGAAGGATGCGTCCCCAGTCTGAGGGGAGAACCGAATTCGTGAGGATTCCCGCCTGAAGCGCCATGAAATTTCCCCTGAGTGTGTCGCAGCCTATCAAGTCCAGACGTTCCCACTCGGCGACGATTCCGTCAAAGAGGCCAGAACAGAGCATTTGGTCGTCGTATTCCGGGTAATAGAGATAGGTGTACCAAGCGGAGGGCGCAGTGTGTTCGCTGGTAAACAGGGGGAGAACGTGTGCCTCGGAGAAGGCCGGGTCCGCACGGAATAGGAAGTGGGCGTGACGGGCCAACGCCGGACACGTAGCACCAAGCGTGGGCTTTGGCCCCTGCAGCAGCTCGATGAGGGCCCCTTGCTCGACTTCGGTCAGCTTCGGCCGGCTTCCTCGCCCCGTGCGAATTCGCCGGTCGATCTCAGCGAGCCAGTACGATGCCAGGCGACCTGGCCAGCAGTTAAGAGCCAGCGTTGAAGGGTCAGACCATCCAGGGTCCACGAACTCGTCGGCTCTCGCCTTCCAAAGACGCAAGGCAAGTTCGCGCAGCGCACTCGGAATTGGCCCTTCTCGGTAGGCCTCGAAGTCTAGGATTTGCTTGCGTAAGAACTCGCCGATGCTCTCCGAAAGACTTGGGTGCAATACCTTCGATGAGATCAGGGAGATGATCGGCTCAGCAAGATCTCGGAGGTCGGCTCCAGCCCAACCCCTCACAATCCCACTAAGAAGGAGTCCAGTCTCCTGGATGTCGTCACGCGCGTCCACCGCCCCCCAAAGGCGCAGGCCCAGGTCAGGGCGAACTGTCGCGACGCCCTCCAATAGAGAGCGAGCTGTCTCTGCAGAATGCACCCCTGTGACACTCGCGGAGTGTTGACGATCAGCCAAGCTGTCAACTGCCCCTCTCAAGTCGGTCTGAGCTGCCTGGAGAAAGCCGGCAGTCTCGGCTTCAGACGGCCCAACCCAAACGCTTCTCGAGAACCAACGATTGAAGTCTGGGTGCTCGCGGGTAGCGAAAGACGGATACTCCTTCTCCAGGCGACGCAACTCACGCTTCACCGCACCCCAGTCCGGAGCATGGCGGTCTAGCCATACAAGCAAGTTGTAGACCTGGTAATCCGAGTCCAAGCCGCTGGTAGATGCGCCGTCGTCTAGCTTCGGCCCAGCCAGCACCGCACGAAGAAGACCCTCCCTCATCGTCGCACCCGCTTTGCTGACGGTCGCCGCGATCACACTGTACATTTCATGCCTCACGTCTGAGCAGTACAGCAGCTGCCGGACGAGAATCCACTGAAGCCTTTCCTCTGGGGAACGCGACTCGTCGCCGGCGACGAGATGAAGGGCGAGACGGCGGAAGATGCCGTTCTCGAACGACCACCATCGCTCGGGCAGTTGAGGGAGCGCGAATCGAGCCTTTTCGCCATAGTCACGCAAAGCATCAATCAGGCTATCGATCTGGCTATCACCAAGATTCTGAGTGCTCTTCTCAATTGCGGATCTCCGATAGCTCAGGATATCGAACTCGCCCCCTCCGTGGTAGTCCGCAAGGAGGTCGTAGGCGCCGTTCATCGCGTTCTCGAGGAGGGAGCCGACCGTGGGATCTCCGGCCACCGAATCGGTCACCAACCGCCTGGTCCATCTGCTGAGGGTCGCCTTGTCGATTCGCCATCCCAGCACTGCGCCCGGCGTCGCCGTGTCGTCCGAGCCTGGCAGCAAAAGAGGGCTCTGGAGTTCGAGGAACGGGCACAGCGCAGCACGGAGCACCGCGATTGACCCGGCCTCGTTTCCGAGAGCGTTGGGCGCCACCACGGGGTTCATTGGGACAGTTTGGCCGCGGACTGAGGTCGCCAGAAAGACTCTCCACCGTCGTCCGGCCTCGGCGTCCTTTTGGCCGAGCCTAGCAGCAGCATTGGTCGCGCTTCTGAAGAGCGAGCGGCTGAATTGCTGCCCCAACCGCCGGACTGTCTGCAGGGCCCTCCCGTGCAGCTCCGTGTCTTGGATGAACCGCGCACAATACCAGTGGCCAAGGATCTCGCCGACCTCGGTGTCTCGCGCGTCCGCAAAGAGGGCCGTGAACTCCCGGTTTCCTTCGATCCAGCTGAGCCAGTCGACTCCATCCGCGATGCTCGCGAAGACCCGGGCCCCTTCAGGATGTCGGAGTCTGTTGACAAGGTAGTCCTTCTGGACGGAGTTGAGCTGCGGCCCTCCCTCGACGATCGCTCGCGTCCTCTCCGCATGGGCCTCCTTACCCATTCGCGCCTGAGAACCCCAGGCCTCGAGAGCCGAGGCGAGCGCACTGTGATCACCGTCCTCAGTGGGGTACCCGATCGGCGTGATGCCAAGCGTTGACCACTTCTCGTCATGCGGATCGGACGTCAGCGCGAATCGAGCGGTTTGGGACGGCAGGCCCAGCGACAGGTATCGCATGACAGGATCCTCATGGCTGTATCCAACGAAGAGAACTGCAAACTCGTCGAACACCTTGAGCATGAAGCGTGTCGCCCAAGCATCCGTGAGGTAGGCGCGTCCGAAGTCTCGGTCAGTGAGGACGAGCTCGTCGGGCGCTCGACAAGCAGACCCATGGAGGTGAACTATCCCAGTGAAGTGGTCACCGAGTGGGAGAGCCGGGCCAAACCACTGGTCTCCGACCTCGACAGAACGCGCACGCGCTACAGACGCGAGGTGGTCGTCGAAGTTCGTGGTGACGATTCTCAATGGCTTCGTGGCAGACGCCAACTCCACAATCGCGGCATGTGTCGCGTTTGGGGATGAGTCTTCGCGCCGAAAGACTGCTGCGGCGTGGCGATGAGTGTCGAAACCCTCGGGCATCGATCCGAGGAACGCGTCGATCGCAGCCCGGTCGCTGAAGTCAACTCTCGCCTCCTCCGCGAGCTTCCGAGCAAGGTCGGAAAACGTTGGCAGGCCGGAGGGGGGGTCCACAGAGGCGCCCGCCCCAACGAAGAGGACAAGGCGACCTTGGGCGTGAGCGTCAATCACTTCCGCCGGTAGGTCAACACTGTCAGTTACCCACACACTCCCCACAGCCCTCCGTTCGCGCAGCCAAGTGTTCCATGTCCAACGATACCCAGACGTCCAGACTGATTCGATGCTACGGGTGCGGCGCAGGCGCACCTAGGAGCTCCCAGGTGGGGCGCCCACTCACTTAGCCGCCCACCAGAAGGGCCTTCCCGCCACGCGCACCCTCCAACGCCACCGCCCGTCGGTCAAACGATGCGAAAACCTCGCCGCCATTCTCCTTGCCGAGATGCGCGATAACCCCGTCTGCAAAGTCCCCTCCCAAATCGAGGAATTCCAGTCCAGCTGCGGCGGCCGCCCAATCGGTAGTCGCGTTCTCTGTACCGAGGAGGTCACGAATCGTCTGCGCAGTCTCGGCTGTCGACCGGCGATACCCACCGCGAAGCACCCAAGCAAGCTCACATAGAGCAGGCAGCGTGATGACGACGAGGTCCGCCCCGTCGAGAAGGTCAACCGCCCGGGGCGACTGGACCGGGTCGTCGAACACCGCAACTCGCACCAGGATGTTCGTGTCCGGCGTGATCCGCGTCACAGAGCCTCGCCTGCCCAGCCAGCCGCGATCGACTTGCTGATCTCCTCGACCGTCAGATGGATGCCCTCAGGATTGGGGGCACAGCCAGCGACGCTTCGCCACGTCCTCGTTCCCCTGCGTCGTCCTGTCCTAAGTCGGAGTAAGCCGTCGTCAAGCACGTCTAGTTCCACGGCTTGACCAGGGCCAACGCCAAGCCGCGCAGTGACGTCCCTGCTGAGGGTCAGTTGGCCTTGGTCGTCAGTCACCAGTGTTGTCATGGTGCGTCACACTCCCCTTCCAAGGGTGACTCCATCCTAGTGGAAAGGCCGCGCATGCTCCCCCGCGTCGTCCCCCTCGCACTCTTACCCCTCGAGCAATCCTCGGATATCGTCAGCCGTCAGCGCGGTGGAGAACGTGCCGTCATCATCGAGAACAGCGTCGAACAACGCCGCCTTCCGGGCCTTGAGAGCCATCACCTTCTCCTCGATCGTGTCCTTGGCGACCAGGCGCATGACCATGACGGGCTTGTCCTGCCCGATTCGGTGCGTCCGGTCAATCGCCTGGTTCTCCACCGCCGGGTTCCACCACGGGTCGAGCAGGAACACATAGTCGGCCTCCGTGAGCGTCAACCCAAACCCGCCGGCCTTCAGCGAGATCAAGAACAGCGGCGCCTTCCCCTGACGGAAACCAGAAATGATTTCCGGCCGCCGCGTCCCCGGCGTCGATCCATCGAGATAGGCGTACTCGAGACCCGCCGCCTCGCACCGCTCCGCCACCTTCTTCAGATACGTCGTGAACTGGGAAAACACGAGCGCCCGGTGCCCCGCCCCGATGACATCCTCCAGCAGCTCAAAGAGCACGTCGAGCTTCGAGGACGGCGTCCCCGCGTAGTCGTCATCCACCAACGCGGCGTCGAGCGCCATCCTCCGCATTGTCGTCAAGGATCGGAAGATCGCGAACCGGTTCGCGTCATAGTCATCCAACAGTCCCAGCAGCCGCTTCCGCTCGCGCTGAAGGAACGTGTCATAGACCCGACGATGCCGTCCCTCCAGCTCGATTTCCACGTCCTGTTCGGTGCGTGGCGGCAGCTCAGGGGCCACCGCCTCCTTGGTCCGCCGCATCATCAAGGGCCGCAGCCGCCGCCGCAACCGCTCCAGGGCCAGTCCCCGACTCACCTCATCCTTTCCGGTGATCGGCTTGATGTAGTTCTCCTTGAATCGCTCGCCCGACGGAAAGAGCCCCGGCGAAGTGATAGCCAACAGCGCCCACAGTTCCGTCAGCGAGTTCTCCATCGGCGTCCCGGTCATTGCCAGCTTGAAGGGCGCTTTGACCTTCCGCGCCAGCTGGTTCGCCTTTGTCGCCCGGTTCTTGGCGAACTGCGCCTCGTCGAGAATGAGCCCCGCCCAATCGCGTCCGAGGAATTCCTCCTCGTCAATCCGCAGCAGTCCGTAGGACGTGACCAGGACATCTGCCCCTTCGACCATCTCCTCCATTGGGACCCCGCTCTTCGCCCGTGTCGCCGTCAACGCTCGCACCTCAAGCTCCGAGGCGAACTTGCTCGCCTCTCCCAACCACGTAGCAACCACGGACGATGGCGTCACAACCAGCCAGGGGCGCCTCTCGCCATCGTTCGTGGTCTGGCGGGTGTGGGCGATCAGGGCGAGCGCTTCGAGAGTCTTGCCGAGCCCCATGTCGTCGGCGAGGATGCCGCCGAGACCGTGGGCGTAGCAGAAGGCGAGCCAAGCGAGGCCGTGACGCTGGTATCCGCGCAGGTCAGCGCTCAGTCCAGGTGGGGTCGGCACCTCGACGGGCACGGCGCCATCGTCGGTCAGGGCGGCGAGCCGGGCTGCCATATCCCGCCAGGCCTGGCTGGCATGGGCAACGTCGGCCACCTCCTCGAGCTCGGACCAAAGCGAGGTTTGGTAGCGGGTCAGGCGCGGAACACCGGGCTTGTCGGACAGGCGACGAGCCTCTTCGATGAGGTCAGAGAGGCGCTGCAGCGCGGGGTGGTCGAGGCGGAGGTAGGTGCCGTCATCCAAGAACAGGATCCTCTCCCCGGCGGCCAGGGCCTCGAAAAGGGGACGGAAGGGGACCTCGACATCGCCGACGCGCACGACGATCCCAAGGTCGAGCCAGTCGTTCTCCTCGGATTCGGTGGCAGTGACGGTGAGCTGCATCTCTCCGGGTAGCTCGCGGAACTCTGGGAGCGTTCCGACGACGTCAACCCTGAGGTCCTTGACCTCTTGGAGCCGAGGCAGGGCGTCGGCCACGACGTCAATGAGCTGGCGGCCTGTCAGCGGGCCGGAGGGGAGGCGACGATGCGGGCCAAAGGAGCGGATCGGCTCGAAGACCTGCGCCACTTCGGTGACGGCCTTGGAGTCTCCCACGCCTCCCTCCCAGGCCCACTCGATGTTGGCCGAGGTCAGGCGCGTGTTGAGGGTCGCCACGAGGGTGGGCCGTGGAAGGTTTGGCACCTCGACGCAACCGTCTGGACTGGTCACCGTCACTGATCGCGCGAGGTCGAGGAGGTAGTCCGCGACGAACGCCGCCTTCTCCTGGGCTGGAATGTGCAGGGGGGCGGCGCCCACGAGGTTCACGATGCCGTCCGCGACGGGTCGGGCGAGGGGGGCGATGACGGTGACCACCCCCGTGAACTGTTGCACCTCGGCGATGAGGGCCGTCGATCCGACACGGGCGACTTGATGAGTGTCGACCTCCTCCCCGTCAATGGTGACGGCGAGAGCGATACTCAACCCGGCGCCATCGTCCGCGGTTTTCGAGGCGCGGGATGGCGGATCAGAGGTGACGGTCGCGGTGATCTCGGCCGAGGTGGCGAAGTGGAGGTCGGCCCCGGACTTGTCGAGGAAGCCGACACCCAGGGAGCGAAGGCTGTCGATTCCGGGCCAGAACATGGGGCCGGCGAAGTTGTCGAGCTCCGCCTTGAGTTCGGCGTAGTAGGAGTGGGAGGACCGCGAACGGGAGAAGCTGGCCAAGGCGAGCAGGACGGGCGGGTCGTAGCCAGGGGTGTGGTGAATCCTGTCCTCGAAGGTGCCAAAGCGCAGGCCAGAGGAGATCCAGCCCTTCTTCTTCCCGGGCTTGACGATGCGAACAAAGGCAGCGGTGCGCGTGGTATGGGCGTACCCCCAGCCCTCGTTCACCTCGGCGAACTCGACCTGAAGGGCAAGGGGCGTGGGCGTTGCATCGGCGAGTCTGACGCGCTCGCGGAGTTCGCCGTACTGGTGGGCGGGAGTATCCGGCAGGGCCGTGTCGAGCGTACGCATCCACTCCGGCACGGGCTTCGCACTTTCCGTGGGAACCCTATCGGAGAGGCTGTTGGCTGTGAGCATGAGGGCGACCCCGTGCTTACAGTTCCCTCCCAAGGGGCAGGTGCAGGCAATGTCGACGACGTTCAGACCCCGCGCCGCCGTCCCAAAGGAGACGGTTGTCCAGTACAGGGCCTGGCCGGAGCCTTGAACGGCCCCCGTCAGCGTGTGGTCCGTGGGATCCCACACGACGGTGTTGCCATAGACCCGACCACTCCTCGCGTACCCCTGGCCGCGGGCATGCGACCGGTAGTCAACAGAACGTGCGACCTCTCCGGGGGAAACGCCTGGGTAATGCTGCGGTTTCATCGCGCGCCATCATGTCACGGCCCAGGGACACAGGCATGGTCCCGCGGCGTGTCGGCTAGTGCGGGCCAGGCGACCAGTCGGACGAGGGCAGTTCTGCCCCGGCTGTCAGTTCGGCACGGTGTGCGGAACTGGGGAGTGGTTTCGTTGAATCTGGTGGGGTCAAATTCAACGAAACCACTCCGAGGTCTGCGAGAGGAGGGGTTGGAACGCGGTCGGGCGGCTGGGCGCGGAGAAGGCCGGCGGTGTCATGCGGGGTGGGGCGCTGCTGTCATACTATTGCGCTACACTGGGCCCATGCCTACCGCTCCCATCAGCTTTCGTCCGAACGAGACCGACCGGCGCATTCTCGACGCGTCTGGACACAGTGCGACGGATGCCATCCGGCGCGGGCTTCGACTCCTTGACCATGAGCATTGGCTCGAGCAGTTCAAGGTTGATGCGACAGAGCAACGAGACTTCGATCCAAATCAAGAACCGGAGGCCTGGTGATCCGGGGAGGCGTCTACCAGGTCAACCTCGGCCCAGTAGACGAGCAGGGCGCCAGCTCCCGCGGGCACGAGCAGCGAGGTAGGAGGTACGGCATCCTCCTCTCCCCCTCGGACTCGCCCCTGTCCGTGGCGACGATCATCCCGACCTCGACCAGGGCGCTGCCTGGGGTTTGCCATCCAGTGGTCGACTTCGACGGGCGTCCCACCTGTGCCTTGGTAGAACAAGCCCGCGCCATTGACGTCCGGTTCATCGGCGAGATGGTCGGCTTCCTCACCCGCCGCCACATGGACGAGGTCGAGCACGCCCTGGCCAACTACCTCGGGCTTGTGCCGTGAGCTGGCTCAATCAAAGCTAGTTCGGCGCGGCGGCGTTGCGTGTCCGTGGGGCGTGAGAGGGTGTGGGGCACACGACGAAGGAGGAGACAGACGATGACGAACTACCTTCCGCTGCTCGGCTTCGACACGGAGACCACGGGGGTTAGCACCGAGCGCGACCGCATCGTGACTGCCGCGCTGGTCCGACGTGCGGACGATGGCGCAACGACCGAACGTACTTGGCTCATCGATCCGGGGGTTGAGATCCCCGAGCGGGCGAGCGCCGTCCACGGCATCACCACCGAGTACGCCCGCGAGCATGGTCGACCGCCGGGTGAGGCCTTGGAGGAGATCGCGGCGGCGCTGGTGGCTGAGCCGGGCTTGCCGATCGTCGCGTTCAACGCCTCCTACGACCTGGCGATTCTCGACGCGGACCTTCGCCGCCACGGGCTCGCCACGCTGGCCGAGCGGCTGGGTCGGGCGGTGGGGCCCGTCATCGACCCACTGGTGCTGGACCGTGCGGTGGATCGCTATCGCAGGGGGCCGCGCAAGCTTGGCGATCTCGTGGTCCACTATCGCGTCGAGGTTGGCGGGGACCTCCACGACGCGATGGTGGACGTGCGCTCAACGATCGGCGTCCTCGACGTGATCCTCGCCGCCCACCCCCACCTGTGGGACATGCCTCTCAGCGAGCTCCACGACTGGCAGGTTGCCAAACAACGAGCTTGGGCAGAGCATTTCAACCAGTGGCTGACCTCGAAGGGGAAACCGGCGGATGTGAGTCTGACTTGGCCGTAGGGGGGGTGGGGGTGGGCGGGTAGGGTGGACTGATGACCCAAAAGACGGTGCGTGCTCTTGTTTCTGGTGTCTTGGTGGTTGGGTTGGGGGTGGTGTTCGCTCCGATGGTGGGGGCAGCTCCTGGGGTGTCGCCGACCTCGGGTTCGCCTGGTGGGGGGACGACGGTCAGTGGGGGATTGCCCGCCGGGTTCACCGCGATCGCCGCAGGCACCTATTCGGGGTACGGGTTGGACGACGGGGGCGCGGCCTGGGCTTGGGGAGGCAACGGCTCAGGCCAGTTGGGTGGCGGGAGTGCCGCGGACTCGCGTCGGCCAGTTCGAGTGCAGGCGGCCTCGGGGACGTTGCCACCTTTCACCGCGATCACCGCAGGCGCTACTGCGGGGTACGGATTGGACCAAGACGGCGGCATCTGGGCATGGGGACAGAACTCCTTCGGCGAGCTGGGTGACGGCACAACCACGTCCTCGTCGGCTCCGGTTCGGGTCAAGGCAGCTTCGGGGGCGCTGCCACCTTTCGCCGCGATCACCGCAGGCAGCTCGTCGGGGTACGCCTTGGACAAGAACGGCGGCATCTGGGCATGGGGACACAACGGCAGCGGCAAGCTGGGTGACGGGACGACCACGAACGCGAAGAACCCGGTTCGGGTCAAGGCAGCTTCGGGGACGCTGCCGGCGTTCGCCGCGATCACCGCAGGCGCCTATTCGGGGTACGCCTTGGACAAGAACGGCGGCATCTGGGCATGGGGATCCAACAACATCGGCCAGTTGGGTGACGGGACGACCACGGACGCGAAGAACCCGGTTCGGGTCGAGGCAGCTTCGGGGACGCTGCCCGTGTTCGCCGCGATCACCGCAGGCGCCAATTCGGCCTACGGTTTGGACAAGAACGGCGGCGTCTGGGCATGGGGGTACAACGAGCACGGCCGGTTGGGCAACGGGACGACCACGAGCGCGATGAACCCGGTTCGGGTCGAGGCAGCTTCCGGGGCGTTGCCACCTTTCACCGCGATCGCCGCAGGCGACAATTCGGTCTACGCCCTGGACAAAAGCGGCGGCATCTGGGCATGGGGAGACAACAGCAGCGGCCGGTTGGGCAACGGGACGACCGCGAACGCAAAGAACCCTGTGAAGGTCAAGGCAGCTTCCGGGACGCTGCCACCTTTCACCGCGATCACCGCAGGCAGCGATTCGGTGTACGCCTTGGACCCGAGCGGCAGCGTTTGGGCATGGGGATCCAACGACCTCGGCCAGTTGGGAGACGGGACGACCACACACGCGAAGAACCCGGTTCGGGCGATACGGGTCGTTGTGGGGCAGGTGACGTTCGGGGGGGTTGCTGGGTCTGGTTTGACTCAAAACGACGGACGGTGGTCGGTGAGGACTCCGCCGGGCTGCGGCCGACTCCCGGTGGTGGTCTCCTATGGTTTTGGTTCAGGGACGGGTTTGACTGCTAGTGCGGGGGACTTCGGGTTTGGCAAGCCTCCTGCGATTACGCGCCAGCCTGCCTCCGGTGGGGTGGTTGGCGATGGAGGGTTGAGGACGACGGTTAGGGTGTCGGGTAACCCGGCGCCGTCGGTCAGATGGCAGTCACGGGTAGGCACGGGCGGTTGGGCAAATGTTCCTGGTGCGACAGGTCGGGTGTTGAAAGTGAATACGACGGCGGCAGCCGATTATCGGGCGGTTGTCACGAACTGTTGGTCAACCAGGGACCCGGCGGCGTTCACCGCGTATTCGAAGACCGTCTCAGTGGTGAAGGTCACTGCGGTCGCTTTGGCGATGAAACAGGTGACGATCGCTTCTGGGACGAGCCTGAAAGCCGTCGCCTTGGCCTACCCGGAAGGTGCCAGCGCGAAGCTGTCGTGGTCGTCAACCAACCCGAAAGTCGCCAAAGTCAGCGCTTCAGGCACGATCACCGCCCTCAAATCGGGCCGCACAAGAGTCTTCGTCAAAGCGCCCGTCGGGAAGAAAGCCAGCCTGGTTGTGAAGGTGGTCGCCAAGGCGGTCAAGGTCACCTCAATCAAGGTCGCCAATACCGCCACGATCAAGGTCAAGAAGGGCAAGACGAAACGCCTGATGGTGGCCCTCACCCCCACCCGTGCGACCCTGACGACGATGCCCACCTACAAGTCCAAACAACCCAAGATCGCCTCCGTCGACAAAACCGGCCTGGTCACCGCCCACGAGAAGGGCAAAGCCACCATCACCGTCACCCTCGCCGACAAGAAAACCACCCTCACCGTCCGCGTCACCTAGCCTCCGAGGCCCGTATCCAGACCGACGGCTCCGCCAGCACCCGACGAGCCCACAGCCAGATCGGCGCTTCCGGCCCCCTGCAAGATGTCGGATCCAAACCCTGCAAGATGACGGATCCAAACACTGCAACCTGCGGTACGCTTGGTCTTTCGCGAGGTCGAAGGAGGTGAGCATGTCCAGCGACTACATTCCGCGGGTCGCCGACGGCGAGCTGGTCGCGCGCCTATCCCAGGCGGGGGCCGTCTGCGTCGAGGGACCCCGTGCCTGCGGAAAGACCGAAACGGCGCTTCAGGCTGCAGCAAGCCACCTTCTGTTGGACACCGACACCTCCGAGCGCAGGCTCGCCCACCTCGATCCAGCCCTGGCGTTGGAAGGTCCGACCCCACGTCTCGTTGACGAGTGGCAGCTTGTTCCCGACTTGTGGAACGCAGCTCGCCGGGCGGTGGACGTCCGACGCACTCCGGGGCAGTTCATCTTCACCGGCTCTGCCCAGCCGGCCGATGACGTCACTCGCCATTCGGGCGCAGGTCGGTTCTCGCGTCTGCGCATGCGCCCGATGAGCCTGGCAGAATCCGGTGACTCCAACGCTGCGGTGAGCCTTTCCCAGCTCCTGAGCGGCAGTTTCGCAACCGCCCGTGGACCCAACGTAAGCCTCGACGACCTCATCGGATGGGTCTGTCGCGGCGGCTGGCCTGCTTTCCTGGGGCTCACGCCGGCGGACGCCATCGGCCGCAACAGGGACTATGTCGAAGAGCTGCTGCACGTTGGCATTGAGACTCTCGGGAGCCGCGTCCACGACCCCGTGAGAATGAGCCGCGTCCTGGCGTCCGTGGCGCGCCACTCGGCCACTGAGGTCAGCCACACGACACTGGCCGCCGACGCCGGCGGCGGGCAGGGGCCCCACCGGGAGACTGTTTCCGACTACCTCCGCAGCCTGGAGCGCCTCATGGTTCTCGAGTCGATGCCCGCCTGGGGACCCCACTTGCGCTCCCGCGCAAGGGCTCGAGTCACTCCTACCACCCACTTGGTTGACCCGTCGCTGGCGGTCGCGGCACTGAGAGCTGACCACGCTGCCCTGCGGGCCGACTTGCCGTTCTTTGGCCTGCTGTTTGAGTCGATGGCGGTTCGGGACCTGCGGGTCTACGCGAGTCCGATGCGGGCCTCAGTCCTGCATTACCGCGACAGTTCCGGCACTGAGGTCGACGCGATCGTCGACGCGGGTTACAAGCGCTGGGCAGCCTTCGAGATCAAGCTCGGCGCCTCGGATCGTGTGTTGGATGCGGCCGCTGCGGTGCTGCTGAAGTTCGCTTCAGCCGTGGATACCTCGGCGATGGGGGAACCCGCCGCACTGGGAGTGATCGTCGGAACCGGACACGCCTACCAGCGCAAGGATGGCGTCTATGTCCTGCCAATCGCAGCGCTCGGGCCGTAGGCGCTACGGCCTCAGCCCGTCGGGGGGGGATGGGTGGGCGGGTAGGGTGGAGAGGTGACCCAAAAGACGGTGCGTGCTCTTGTTTCTGGTTTTGTGGTGGCAGGTCTGGCGGTGGTGTGCGCGCCGATGGTGGGGGCAGCTCCTGGGGTGTCGCCGGGGTCAGGTCCGCCGGGTGGGGGGACGACGGTTGGTGGGGGGATGCCGGCCGGGTTCGCCGCGATCGCCGCGGGCGACTCTTCGGGGTACGGGTTGGATGACGGGGGCACAGCCTGGGCATGGGGAGACAACGGGTACGGCCAGTTGGGTGACGGGACGGTCACGGGCGCGAAGAACCCGGTTCGGGTCAAGGCGGCTTCGGGGACGTTGCCACCTTTCACCGCGATCACCGCACGAAGCAGTTCGGCCTACGGGTTGGACAAGAACGGCGGCATCTGGGCATGGGGAAACAACGAGAGCGGCCAGTTGGGTGACGGGACAACCACGAACGCGAAGAACCCGGTTCGAGTCAAGGCAGATTCGGGGACACTGCCCGTGTTCACCGCGATCACCGCAGGCACCGGTTCGGCCTACGGGTTGGACAAGAACGGAAGCATCTGGGCATGGGGAAACAACGGGAGCGGCCAGTTAGGTGACGGGACAGCCACGTCCTCATCCACTCCGGTTCGGGTCAAGGTCGGCTCCGGGACGTTGCCACCTTTCACCGCGATCACCGCAGGCACCGGTTCGGCCTACGGGTTGGACAAGAACGGCGGCATCTGGGCATGGGGAAACAACGGGTACGGCCAGTTAGGTGACGGGACAACCACGCACGCGAAGAACCCGGTTGAGGTCAAGGCAGATTCGGGGACGCTGCCCGTGTTCACCGCGATCACCGCAGGCGTCTATTCGGGGTACGCCTTGGACAAGAGCGGCGGCATCTGGGCATGGGGATACAACAGCGTCGGCCAGTTGGGTGACGGGACAACCATGCAGGCGAACAACCCGGTTCGGGTCGAGGCAGCTTCGGGGGCGCTGCCCGTGTTCACCGCGATCACCGCAGGCACCGGTTCGGCCTACGGGTTGGACAAGAACGGCGGCGTCTGGGCATGGGGATACAACAACGTCGGCCAGTTGGGTGACGGGACAACCACGAACGCGAAGAACCCGGTTCAGGTCAAGGCAGATTCGGAGGCGTTGCCGGTGTTCACTGCGATCACCGCAGGCGACGGTTCGGGGTATGGGTTGGACAAGGACGGCGGCGTCTGGGCATGGGGATACAACGGGGGCGGCCGGTTTGGTGACGGGACGACCACGAACGCGAGGAACCCGGTTCGTGGGGCGCAGGTGGTGGTGGGGCAGGTGACGTTTGGGGGTGTTGCTGGGTCTGGTTTGACTCAAAGCGACGGACGGTGGTCAGTGAGGACTCCGCCTGGCTGTGGCCGGGTTCCGGTGGTGGTCTCCTATGGTTTCGGCTCAGGGACGGGTTTGACTGCTAGTGCGGGGGACTTCGAGTTTGGTAAGCCGCCTGCGTTTACTCTCCAGCCTGCCTCCGGTGGGGTGGTTGGCGGTGGAGTGATCAAGACGACGGTGAGTGTCACAGGTGATCCGGTGCCGCAGGTGCGGTGGCAGTCCCGGGTCGGCAAGGCCGGTTGGAAGGATGTTCCTGGTGCGACGGGTGTGACACTGTCAGTCCGGCCGAAGGTGGCCACTGATTATCGGGCTGTTGCGACCAACTGTTGGTCAACCAGGGACCCGTCGGCGTTTACCGCTTATTCGACGACCGTCTCAGTTGTGAAGGTCAAAACGGTCGCGTTGGCGATGAAACAGGTGACGATGGCCTCTGGGACGAGCCTGAAGGCCGTCGCGTTGGCCTACCCGGCAGGCGCCAACGCGAAGCTGTCGTGGTCGTCAACCAACCCGAAGGTCGCCAAAGTCAACAAGTCAGGCAAGATCCAGGCACTCAAACCCGGCAGCACGGTGATCACCGTCAAAGCCCCCGGCGGGAAGACCGCCCGCCTGAAGGTGACCGTCGTCGCCAAGGCGGTCAAAGTCACCACGGTCAAGGCTGCAAAGACCGCCACGATCAAGGTCAAGAAGGGCAAAACCAAACGCCTGACCCTGACCCCCACCCCCGCAGGGGCAACCCTGACGAAGATGCCCACCTACAAATCCACGAAACCCACCATCGCGACCATCGACAAGACCGGCCTGGTCACCGCCAAGAAGAAAGGCAAGACCAAGCTCACCGTCACCCTCGCCGGAAAGAAGACCACCGTCATCGTCC
>WQYN01000020.1 GCA_009781225.1 Micrococcales bacterium
ACCCAGGCGCTGACCTTCATCGTCCTGCTGTTCTCTCCTGTCTCCTTCCCGGCGGAGAGGATGCCGGGGTGGCTCCAGACCGCCCACGAGTTCCTTCCGATCGAGCCGATGGCGCAACTCATGAGGGCCGCGATGATGCCGGACGCCTTCAACGTGGAGGCGAGGTCCGTCATCGTCCTGGCCATCTGGGTGGTCGCGGGGCTGGCGGGCGCTCAGGCGGCGCTGCGCCGACGTGTCTGACGGAAGACACGCCGAGCGAGGCCAATTGTCCCCATGAATGGCGGTTTTGGGGGCGAAGGGAGTATGGTGAGAGACGCTGTCATCCGGGTTCGAGGGTGATGAGGCCACGTTGACAGCCCGACCGACGCGGGTCGTTTCTGGGAGATGGGTACTACTACCCAACTTTTCGGGGAAACCGTCATCGCCAGGCGGGTCGGGCGTCCTCTGGGTAATCATCGACTCCCGAACGCGATGAGCTCTTCCTGAACAAGTGCCCTGGGAGGTACGCCCCGTGTTTCTACGCCCGATCTCGTCAATTTTCCCTGCTCACACCCGGTCGCGGATCCGCGCGGCCACCCAGAAGGTAGCGGCCAGCCTCGGCGCTGGAAGCCTCGTTTTCGCGGGCGCTCTGCTCGCCGTCGGCCTCGAGGCGCCCAGCCCCGCCCAGGCCCTTCCGCCACCCTTCCCCTTGAGGGACTTCATCAACGGCGCCTCGACTGCTTCGTGGGAGCGGACGAGCTGGCAGACCGGCCTCGGCACGCAGGACCCGAATGTCTTCCGGGCAACCACCGACGGCTGGTACCGCATCCAGGCGGGGAGCACCGCGAGCTCGACGAGCTCCATGCTCCTGCAGACCTCGTTCCCCACGAACCTTGGCTTCACGGTCAGCTTCGACTACCGGTTCGCCAAGGCCGGCGGGACGGCCAACCCCTGGGTCGGTGATGGGTTCTCCGTGTTCTTTGTCGATGCTGCGGAAGCGCACGCCATGCTAGGCGGTCCACGCTCCGGCCTCGGCTACTCCACGGCCCCATCGGCCACCGGCGGGGTGAGGGGCTATGCGGGTGTGAGCTTCGACGGCGACACCGGTGACTTAGCGTCGCCGCTAGGGCGCTACGGCGGAGATGCGAGCCTGGTGGGTGCGCCGCTCGTGGGTGTCCGCGGCTCCGGCGAGGCCTTGTGGGGCAACCCGAGGGCCACGTACTTGACCGATCACCAGTACCACTGGGCGGGCGGTGCTGCCGACCCCGACATCATGACGACGCCGAAGAACGACCCCAGCTCGGGCGTGGACCCCGTGACGCAAGCCAACTCGAAGTTCCGGCGGGTTGAGATCTCCGGCCACCGGCCCGGATCCGATCCGAATGGGCCCATGGAGCTTGTTGTGAGGATCTCTGATCCCGTCGCCAAGGGCTCCCCTGTGACGGGAATGCGGGAGCGCCTGCGCGTGAACCTCGACGACCAGGCGATGTGGCCGTACAACGCCGCGAAGTCGCCTGCTCGCAACGACCAGATGTCACTGCCGGCCACCCTCAAGCTGGGGATCGGCGCGGTGGCGGGCTCGGGCAGTGGGTCCTACATTGACGTTCGCAACCTCGTCCTTGACACGGCGACCGACGTGGCTGTGACCGGGCAGCTCATGCCCGCGAAGTCCTCGAGCCCCGGAGAGCCGGCGGGCCGCTTCCTGCGTGGCGCAGACATTGGCTTCGAATGGACCGCGACCAACAAGGGACCGTCCCCCATTGACGGACCGTCGGTGGACCCAGACGCGATCGCCAGGTTCCGGGCGGACCTGACGGCGCTCGCCTCCGTCCTCGACTTGTCGTCGGCAACCTGGACCTGCACGGCGGCCGGTGGGGCTGCCTGCGGCACAGCGAACGGGACAGGGCTTGATGCCCTCACCGATTGGTGGGCACCATCAGGTGGAGCAGTCACGCTGCGGGTGGAGGGCAAGGTCGCATCGGGCGCGGCCTACGCCACCTACCGTGCGCGGGCGTTCACCCCCACCGACTTCACGGCGAACACGCTGGACATGAACAAGTCGACGATCCAGAAGAACGGATACGTCGCTGACTCCAACCTCACGAACAACTCCTTCGAGATTCCCTTCACGGTGGCGGAGCCGGCGCTGACTTACACGCTGACGGCCTCACCGTCGACGGCGGCGAGTTTTGTTACGGGACAGGTCGTTACGTATACGCACGTTATTCGGAACACGACGAATGCCCCCATCACCTCGGTGACGCTCGTGACGGACTCCTTCGACGGTTCAGGAACCCACAACGCCGTCAACTGGGGAACATGGCCGAGCGGGACGCCGGGCACCCTGAACGCTGGCCAGTCGGTCACAGGGACCTCGACCTACACGATCACGGCGGTCGACAAGGACCGGAACACCGTGACCCTCAAGGCTCATGCGACGGGGATCTCCTCCTCGGTGCCCGTCGCCTCGAACCCGGCGGAGGTGACCCTGCGGGGTCTGGTTCCTTGCGTCGGGCCGAACCTGTCGGGTGTGGATATCACCTCCGGACAGAAGCTGGCCAACGGGGTTGACCAGCACATTGTCACGGTGACTCTCAAGACCTGCGACGGCGACCCAATCCCCGGGGCCGCTGCCTCCATCAAGCCGACCTTGAGGCCCGGAGCGTCCTCGGGCGCGACGCTGGGACCGATCACCGAGGTGTCCCCCGGCGTCTATGAGATGACGCTGACCTCGACGGAGCCCGGCACCAAGACGGTTGACGTTGACTACCAGGCGACTCCGAACATTCCCCTGGGATCGGCGAGCGGTGAGTTTGTCCGGCCGACACCAGACAAGGTTGTGTTGAGCGCTTCCCCCACGACTCTCCTTGTGGGGCAGACGTCCGTCGCGACAGTCACGACCCATGATGCGAGCAACGTCCCGGTGGGTGGGTCCACCATCGAGTTGTGGTCCGTGCCGCCGAACCTGATTCCAGCGGGGACAACGGTGCAGACCAGCTCCTCGGGTGTGGCAACCCTCGACATGTCGACGACCGTCGCGGGAACCTATGAGGTTCACGCCCGCCTCCAAGGGGCGAGTGGCGAGGCAACGAACTCGCCGGTCCTTGTCACCTTCAACCCACTGCCGCCGGACCTGTCGAAGACGACCCTCACGTCGACAACGACACCGACGATCAAGGCGCCGGATGGGAGTGACTGGCACAACGCCATCGTCACCCTCTACGACGTGTATGGGAACGTCGCTTCCATGCCGGCTGACCAGGTCGCCGTCACTCTGACACTTCAGGGGACCGGTGCGCAGGTGGCGTCGGGCTACTCGCTGACCGGCAATACGACGGCCGGCGTCTTCACGACGCGGATTGTCTCAACCGCTCCGGTGCAGGCGACCGTCAGGGCCGTTGCGGGAGGCGTGAATGTGACGAACGGTGGTGCCAGCCAGACGGTGCTGACCCTGCCCTTCGACTGGACGCAGCCACCCTGCAGCTCGGCGTCGTGGTACAGCTTGGCTCCCACGGGAACCCGAGTGGCTGATGGGGTGGAGGCCTTCACCATCACGGCCCACCTGGCGATCTGCCCGCCGACCGGGCCGAACGTTCCGATGACCGGACAGGCCGCCTTGCTCGGAGCCACGGCCATCGACACCCTCTTCGCCTCGGATCCGCTCTACCGCGGGACGGTCTCAGCGTTCACTGCGACCACCACCGCGGGCGAGTACACCGCCACTATCACGGCGACCAAGGCGGGCATTAAGAACGTCGCGGTCAACTGGAACGGCAGCCCGGTCACGCCAATCGCTGCCCAGGCTCCGGCGAACCGGACCACTGTCGAGTTTGTCGCAAGCCCCATCATTGACTTCACGAAGTCGCATTTCGATGTCTCGGACACCGCGGGTATTCGCCCCAACGGCTCCGACTTCCAAACCCTGACGGTCACGCTGCGCGACGCCAATGACAACCCGATCAAGGGGGCCGAAGGACGGCTCACTCCATCGTCAGTCCTCCTGCCCACCTCGTTGGCCAACCAGGCCAGTTTCGGTGCGTGGGATGAGACGAGTCCCGGCATCTACGTCTCGAGGATCACCTCGAGCGTGGCCGGACAACACAAGGTGTCGGTGACGGCACGCCAAGCCACCGGGACAGGCACTGATCCGGTGCCGGTTCTCAACAACGACATCGCTGAGTTCGTTGCCCTTGGGGCCGTCTATGCGCGTGTCGAGGTCGTCGGAACGGTTCCGCAGGTCGTGGGGACCGGCTCTTACATCGTTCGCGTGACCCTTCTGGACCGTGTCCCGGCGCCAGGGGATCCAGGCAACCCCGTCCCCGGCCAGGCGGTGACCCTCAGCTTGACCGGAGGGACAGGCGGCCAGCCTCACTTCGTGGCTCCTGGCAGCCCGTCTTCGATCACGGGATCCACAGGCGCGGCGGGGATCGTCGAGTACACCGTGCAGTCCACCTTCTCGGGCACCTTCCCGGTGGAGGTGACTCTGCCAGCGACCGTCACGACCGTGGTGGGCTTGCCCGCATCGGTGACCTTCATCGCGGGCCCCGTCGATCTCACGGCCTCAGACATTGCGATTGAAGGCGACGCCTCAGCGCATCGGGCCGATGGAAACGACTGCTTCACCGTCGTGGCGACGCTGCGTGACCAGTACGGAAACCCGGCGACGGGCCAGCTGGTCCGCTTCGATGTTGGCGCCCCGGGTCTCCTGAAGACCGGCACCACCCAGCCCACCGACTCCAGGTCGGATGCGTCGGGCAAGGTCCGCGCCTGCATCGCCGGAACTGACATCGGGACGGCTCTCGTCGGCGCTTCCGTCGATACTCCGACGGGCTTCCAGGCCATTCGGCATCCCTCGGGCGCACCCAAGCAGGTCGCCCTGGCCTTTGTCGCCGGCCCCGTCGACTTCACCCGATCCGGCTTCGACTTGCCGACGTACGCAACTGACAAGGTGGTCGGCACGGAGTCGCACCTCGTCGTTGTCTACCTGCGCGATGCAGGCGGCCGGCCCGTTGACCTGTGTATTGACGGCGCGGGTCAGCCTGTTGTCCCCTGCGGTCCCACCTTCAGCATCATCGCTGGCACGGCCGTTGGCACCGGCGGTCCGGCAACCAACGCGACCGTCGGCACCTTCCGCAAGGCGCTGGCCAGCGAGGTTCCTGCGGGTCGCTTCACGGGCGCCGAGTACATCGCCGAGATCACCTCGACCTCGGCGGGCGTCAAGACCGTGATTCCCACCTATGACGGCGATGTCCTGCGTCCGTTCGTCCTGGGCGGGCCTGAGCAGGTCACCTTCAAGGCGGGCCCGGTTGTGCCTGCAAACTCCGGCTACGTAGTCTCCACGACCGCAAATGTGGTGGCCGATGGCGCCGCTGACCACTTCCAGACCGTCACCGTCACGCTTCGTGACCAGTACAACAACCCCGTGGGTGGTCTGGAGAACGACGTTCACGCCGCAGCGCTTCCCGCCGTGGTCGGGGCATTTGGCGAAGTCACCGGGCAGCTGGGGGTCTACGAGGCGAAGATCACCTCGACCAAGTCCGGCAGCCACCTGGTCACCGTGACCTACGGCACCCCCGGGGTGGCCATCCCCGCGACAGGCAACAACCAGGCCGTGTTCGTGGCAGGCCCGCCGGATCCGGCGCGCTCCACCTTGACGCTCGACCGGAACTCTCAGACGGTGCGTCTGCCGGTCGTCGCGACGGTCACCCTGCGCGATGCCTTCGACAACCTCGTGGGCGGCCATGATGCGCGGCTGTGCCTCTCCCCGAACACGGTGCCGTCCTTCGGCCTAGCAGGGGATCCCTGCCGGATTGTCCGCACGGGCACAACCGGCACCGACCTCGGAGTCGCGACGGTCTCCTTCACCACGCAAAAGGCCGACACCTACCAGGTGCGCGCCACGATCGAGGCGACAAACGCCCAGATCTCCGGAAGCCCCGCCACCGTGATCTTCACGGCCGGCGCCCCGGCATCGGCGACCCTCGAGCGGACAAGCCCGGCCGAGGAGCTGATCGTGGCCGGTCCGATTCCGCACACCGCTAAGGTCGTCGTCGTTGACCTCGACGGCAACCCGGTGTCCGGGGCGTGGGTCGTCTTCGCTGCCGCATTTGGCACGATGACGCCCGCGAACGGACGCGTGCAAACCAACGCCGACGGCGTCGCCACCATCGAGGTGCGATCCAATGCGGTCGGCCAGGGACTGCTCACCGCCACGATCGAAGGAACAACGATCGTCACGGTCCCACCCTCAGTCCTGCTCAAGTGGGTCAACTCCGTCGACGGCCAAGGTACCTATGACCTGACGACAGGCACTCGCGTTGTCGGCGATCCGGCGAATCCTCACCGCATCACTGTCACCCTCACAGGAACCACGGGGGTCCCGATGACGGGAGTGGGTGCCTCCATCCAGATCCGAGCCGTCGGCCCCGGTGGGGTCGAAGCGACGATCGGAGCGCGCACCGAGACAGCGCCCGGCGTCTATGTCGCTGACATCAACACTGAGATTGCGGGCCTGTACAACGTGACAGTCACCTTCGGGACGACCTCAATCGGCCCGCTGGTGCCAGGCCGGACCTCGGTGACGTTTGTCGCGGGGCCGATTGACCTGACGAAGTCGTCGCTGCGAGTTACCGATGACATCAAGGTGGCGAACGGCACCGACACTCACACGGCGACGGTTACCCTAAGGGACCGCTTCGACAACCCGATCACGGGCGAGGCGAGCGTCCTGAACCGGAGCCTGGAGCCCACCGATCCGCGGGCGACCATCACGGCGTTCACCGAGACGGCAACGTCGGGTGTCTACACCGCGCTCGTACGGTCCACGTGGGCCCACAACTTCGATGTCGTCGTAGAGACCCCGGTCGGCAAGATCCCCGCAGCTGGCAACAACGTCACCGCTCGATTTGGTCCAGGGGTTCCCTCGGCAGCCAACTCGAAGATCGAGGTGATGACGCCCGGCGATAAGTACGCAGGCAGCCAGTTCCACACGGTGAGAGTCACCGTGCTCGATGCCTTCAACAACCCGGTTCCTGGCGCGACCGTCACCATTACGACGAACCCGGCCTTGACGATCCCGTCGAACACAGGACCCTCCAATGCCAACGGTTGGTTCGAGGTCACCTTCACCTCCCCAAGCCCAGGCACCTTCACGATGCTCGCCGACATCACAGGACCCGGATCGGCACCGCTGATCCACCCGGTGGGCCATGGCGTCGTCACGGTGCGGTTCATCCCCGGGATCCCCTCGCCGGCGAACTCCTACTTCGAGGTCTCGCGGCGGGCCAACCAGATTGCCGATGGGGCGGCGGACCATTTCCAGACCGTCTCCCTGTATCTGGCCGATGCTGCCGGGACCCCGATCTCCGGGCTCGCAGGTCTGACCCCAGATCTCCTGACGGCAAGTTTCATCCCCGCAGATCCGTACTCCGGTGCTGCCCCCGGGACACCCGTGAAGTTCGCGGAGAACCCGAGCGCGGGACCGGGCTGGTACCTGGCCACGGTCTACTCCCACAAGTCGGGCGAGTTCACCCTCCCCTACGTCACGGCCAATGGGTCAACGATCAGCGTGATCACCGGTGGCAACGCCATCGCCCGGTTCGTTCCGGGTCCGGGAGTGCCGAGCAAGTCGACGATCACGGTCAACCGGACCATCGCGCCGGTCGGGGAGACCATCATCGCGACCGTCACGACCTATGACCAGTACGACAACCCGGCTATGGGAACGCGTGTCGAGCTGTGGACCGATCCTAGGGATCCGATTAACTCCACGGCGAACCTCTCCTTGCCGGCGGACGCCGACGGTAAGGCCGTCTTCACCCTGATGACCAACAAGCCCGGCCGGTACCTGCTGCACGCCGGCCTACTGCTCGACATCAGCGCCCAGCCGGTGCCGGTGTCCAACTCCGGGGTCATCTGGTTGGAGTGGACGGCCGGACCGTGGTCCAAGCTGACAACGACACTGGAAACGACGACCCCAGGCAACAAGTACGCCGACGGCGTCGACTACTACGAAGCGGTCGTCACCGTCCGTGACGAGCACTCCAACCTGCTGCCCGACGTGACCGTCACCTTCGAGTTGACCGGTCCGGGCCAGGTTGCGACGGGCTACACGGTCACGGCGACCTCCGGGAGCGACGGCAAGGCCGTGATCCGCTACGTCTCGAACTACGACCTGGGCGCTGCCTCAGTGCAGGCAAGGATCGGTACCGAGTATGTGACGGACAACGTCTCGGCCAACCGCAAGACCCTGTCGTGGCAGTGGATCGAGCGGCCACCTGCCCTTGGCAATTCTTACTTCGTTGTTCCGATCAACCCCGTTCCTGCGAACGGCAGTGACGTCCATGTAATCGAGGTGGTCGTCCGCGACGCCGATCTGCGTCCGATCGTCGGAGTGGCCTCCCAGCTGTGGGTCCAGGCCGCGCCGATCGTCGGATCGCCGACCCAGCCGACAGGGACTTCCTTCGGCTTGGCGGCCGCGACCCACCCGGTGGCAGTGCCCGGCCAGCCCGGTCACTACACGGTGACAATGTCCTCGACCTATGCGGCGACCTTCCAAATCACTGTCCGCCTCAACACGGACTCGCTCGTCTCGCAGCCGGCCGACCGGTCAACGGTCACCTTCACCGCGCTGGAACCCTACGGCCCGAACTCGTTCTACGCGGTGTCAACGACACCGGATGTGCGGGCCAACAGCGTTGACTACCAGACGGTGACGGTCACCCTCAAGGACCGCAACGGCAACGGTGTGCCGAACGCAACCCCGAGGACAGTCGCAACGGTCAACGATTCGGAGCTGACAAAGAGCCCGTGGATCTACAACGTCAACGCGGGAACCTACACGACCCGCCTGACCACTTCGACCATGGGCAGCTACCCGATGCTCGCCTACTACACGATGCCCGGTGGCACGGAGACCTCCGTTTCTGCCGGCACCAACAACACGATCGCCGTCTTCACCTCGATCGAGCCCTGTGCGGCCAACACGACCTTCGAGATCCGACCCAAGGTCAGCGGAGAAGTTCCGCCGCTGCCCGTGGGACTGGGTGTCAACGACGGCTATGAGCTGGTCGTAACCGCCAGGGATTGCAGCCCCTCGGCGAACCCGGTGCCCGATGTGCGCGTCGAGATCTCCAACACCGTTCCCATGTGGGTTCCGGCGTTGACGGACACGGTCAAGCTCACGGGAGCCTCCGGGCAGGCGGTCTTCGATCTGAAGTCGACCAAGGCCGTCGCCTACCTCGTGACGGCGACAATCGGCTCCGGCCCCAACCAATTCGACAAGTCCGGTCCGGCCTCCTTCAAGCCGCTGGCCCCGGATCCCTCGAAGACGACCCTCACGGGAACCGACGCTGAGCAGCGTTACAACGACAACGTGAGCTTCCACACGGCGATCGCCACCCTCCGCGACATGTATGACAACCCGGTCCCGGGTTATCAGGTCACCTTCTCGGTGGCCGACATCGGCTATGAGGATGCGGCGGCCGCGATTCCGCTCGACCATCGAAGCGATGCGGATGGCCAGGTGATGACCCACATCAAGTCCGCCGGGCAGACCGGGGTTTCTCACGTCTCCGCGTCAGTCGCGGGGATGGGATGGATCCTCAACCAGGCCACGGGCGGCACCAAGGTGCTCAACCTTCAGTTCGTTCCGAAGCTGGCCGGAGCTCGCGCCTACTACGAGGTGTCCACGGGCACTCGCGTGGCGGGCGATGACGCGAATCCTCACCGCGTGGAAGTCCGGGTATTCGACGGCAACGGGATCCCCATGGACGTGCCCACGACCCAGCTGGTCGGCGGTGCTGAGCCGGACGCAATCGTCTCGGCCTTCACCAAGATCAGTGACGGGGTCTACGAGGCCACCATCACCTCGAAGGTCGCGGGCCTGAAGAACGTCACGGTCCTGTGGGACGGCGAGGCGGCGAGCGCTCCCTCGCAGATCACGACCGTGCTGTTCATTCCCGGCGCCATCGCCTCCACCGTCTTCGACGTGACGACGGGCACGATCCCCGCCAACGGGGTCGACACCCACAAGGTGACCGTCACCGTCCAGGACGCCAACGGCAACGGAGTCACCGGCCTGGCCAGTGGCCTCACCGCTACAGCGGCGAGCTCGACAGTCCGCCTGCCCTTCGCTCCCACCGCCGTTGACGGCGTCTACGAGGCCTTCATCACCTCGACCGTGGCCGGCGATCATCAAGTGGACGTCCTAAGGGGCACGGTCGCAGCGACCCTCAAGGCCGGCGGCAACAACCTCGCCCGGTTCTCGGCGTTGCCTCCGAGCCTGACCGTCTCGGAAGTGACCGTCACTCAAGGCCCGCGCCAAGTCGGCGAAAACCACAGGGCGACCGTCACCGTCACCGATGAGAACGGCAACCCGATCCCCGGCCAGCTCGTGACGATCTGGACCACCCCCGAGATTGACCGGCCTGCCGCGGTCGCCTGCTCGGGCACCTCCGATGCCCAAGGCGTTGTGACCTGCGACTTCACGAGCCACACCCCCGGCACCTTCACGGTGTGGGGCGTGTTGGGATCCTCGAAGGTGGCAGGACACGTCTCCCGCTCGGGTCAGGTGTCGGTCGTCTTCGTCCCGGGTCCGCCGTCACAGCAGACCACGACGCTCCACGGAACCGATGACGTGATCAAGCTGGTGAATAACACCACTGATCCCCACCGGGCCTGGGTGATCGTCCGAGACGCCTATGGCAACATCGTGACCACAGGCGCGACCGTCACCTTCAGCGTCTCGAACCTCACCGGCGCCGCGTTGTCGACGACCGGACCGGTCGCACTGAATACCCAAGGCCGCGCGGAGGTGACGTTGACCTCGCCGACCGCAGGGACCGCCATCGTGCGCGCGAATGTGAATGCGACGGTTGGCGGGACGTGGGCGGTTATTCTGCCCGCTGACCGTCTCAACCTGGCGTTCGAGACCTCCATTGTCGATCCGAGCCGGTCCACCTGGTCGGTGACGAGCGGCGACCGGAAGGCCGATGGCGCGGAGTTCCACGTCATCACCGTCAACCTGCGCGACGCAACGGGCGCGCGAGTCCACGACGTGGCCGGCCAGATCTCGGTGACGCTCACCCCGCGTGGCGGCGTCTGCGAGGACCCGATCCTCGGCACTTGGACCGAGGGGACGGATCCGGCGAGCAGCTGGGGCGACTACACGGCCCAGATCACCTCGACGTGCGCCGACATCTTCGATGTGGGCGTGACGGTGGGAGCACCCGTTCAGCGGGCAGCGTCCAGCCCGAGCTTCGTCTCCTTCATGCGCGGCGCGCCTGATCCGAGCAAGTCGAGCTACACCGTCACCACCGGCTCGAAGAAGCCTGACGGCGTTGACTTCCACACGGTGACAGTCACCCTGAGGGACTTTGACAACCTGCCGGTCACCGGGGCTGCCGCGAAGCTCGGACAAGCACTCGCGTCGCCGGCCCTGGGCACAACCTTCACCGAGAGCGTGACCGCAGGCCAGTACACGGCCCAGGTCACCTCGATCTACCAGGGTGTCTTCCCCGTGTCGGTCAACCACGCCACTATCGGGGCCCTAGCGGCATCCGGCAACCGGCACGCGGAGTTCCTCTCCTGCTGTGGCGACCCGGCTTCCGCGACGCTCACGCTCACAACGACAAACCCGCAGGTTGTCGTCACCGGCACGCACACGGCCCGGGTGGTCGTCGTGGACGCCGGCGACAACCCCGTCGGGAACCAGCGTGTGACGATCACTGCTCCCGGATTGACACTGCCCTTCGGTGGCCAGGTGACAACCAACGCAAGCGGTGTCGCCACGCTCTCCTTCACCTCCGCGGTGCCCGGCGACTACGTGCTGAGCGCGCGAATAGACCGTGCGAGCGGCGGCGCCCTAACCGCGCAGGGCTCGGGCGTTGTGACAGCCCAGTTCAGGGCCGGTCCCATCTCATGGGACAAGTCGTGGATGACCGTCACCCAGACTCCTGGTGTTGTGGCCGATGGCGTCGCTCACCAGACCTTGACGGTGTGGCTGGCGGACGCCGCGGGTACGGGAATCACCGGCATGGTGCTGAGCGGACGGTTGAACCCCTCGACGGTGACCTCGGCTCCGGTCGAGGCGCGGCTCGCCTGGGGCTCCTTCACTGAGGATCCCGCGAAGCCTGGCCTGTACACCACGCAGATCACCTCGACTAAGTCCGGGTCCTTCACGATGTCGGTGACCCTCCCGGATGGCAACGTGAACCGTGCGATCCCAGTCAAGGCGGGCGACAACAACGTGGCCGTCTTCGTGGCGGGTCCTGCTGTCGGCGCCTCGCTGCTGACGGCGAGCCCGACCACTCTGAGAGTCGGCGAGACCTCGATCGCCCAGGTGGCCGTGGTCGACGCCTTCGGTAACCCGGTCCCGTCCCAGCCGGTGCGCTTCGACACCGACCCGAAGGGGCTCTTGGTGGCCTCGCCTGGGTCGGCGACGATCTTCTCCGATCCGGTGACCGGCATCGCTCAGGTGCCGTTGACGACAACCAAGGCGGGGGTCTACACGATCCTCGCGGATCTCATGGGCATCGGAACCGGTCCGATCGCGGTCACCGGTTCGGGTGTCGTGACGGTGACCTTCCTCCCGCTCGACGATCCAGACTGGTCCAAGACGATCCTGTCGGGTACCGACGCGCTGACCAAGCTGGTCGGAGGCGTGGAGTATCACACGGCTCAGGTTCTGGTGAGGGATCGCTACGACAACCCGATCCCCAACAAGGACGTGGTCTTCTCCAACGCGGGCGTCGGCTCGTGGAGGACTCCGGCTTCCTGCGGGACCGCAGCGACCTGCACGGTTCGCACCGGCAATGACGGCATCGCCGTCGTCGACATCGTCTCGAACGTCGCAGACTTTGCCAAGATCTCGGCAAAGATCGGCGGGCATGACGTGACGAACGGCGGCTCCTCGGCTGCGGTGCTCTCCATGGAGTTCACACCCGGAACCCCGGTGATTGGCAACTCCGACTTCGAGGTCACCACCGACATCAAGGTCGTTGGAACCACACCTCACGTCATCACCGTGACGGTTCGCGATGCCTACGGCAACGGTGTGGGCGGGCAGGCCAACAACCTGACGGCCCTGGCTGATCCTGCTACGGGCGTTACGGTCTCGGGCTTTGCTCCTGCGGCGACTCGCGGGGTCTACACCGCCACGGTGGCGGCGACTCGCGCGGGGAACAAGACGATCACCGTCGCGCTCTCCGGCTCGGCCCTCTCGGTCACGGCTGCCGGCCGCGACCTGGCCAGGTTCCGCGCTCAGGATGAACCGAACCTCACGAACTCCTACTTCGAGGTCTCCCAGACCGCGGGTATCAGGGCCAATGGCTCTGACGTCCAGACCGTGACGGTCAGGTTGTTCGACGACTTCTTCAACCCAGTCGTTGGCAAGGCTGCCGCATTGTCTGCGCAGGCCGTAAGGAACGTCGGAGGGGTCTTGGCTCTCGTCTCCTACTTCGGGGCGACCGCGACTGACGGTGTTTACACCGCCGTGGTTACCGCGACCACCGTCGGGGACTACGTCGTGACCGCGACCTACCGCAACGGCTCAGGGGCGGTCCTGTCGCTAGGACATGTCAACAACAGCCTCACCCCACCGGCCATCCTCAACGACATCGCGACCTTCACCTACGGGACGCCAGATCCGAGCCACTCGGAGCTGGAGGTCACGCAGGGTAATCGCACCGTCGGTGGCGAGCACCAGGCCTGGGTGACCGTTCGCGATGCGACAGACAACCCAGTTCCGAGTGTGGACGTCGAGTTCTGGACCCAAGCGGTCAAGGGCGGCCCCGCCATCGTCATCGCTAATGCTGGCGTTGCCAGGGCAGGCGCTGACGGCGTGGCACGCGTGGTATTGACGACGCGGATCGCCGACACATATCGAGTCTTCGCCAAGCTGGTCGTGCAAAACGCCGAGGTGAGGTACTCCGGTCAAAAGGCAGTGACCTTCGTTGCCGGCGATCCCAACGGCTTTGCCTCACGACTGACGGTTCCCACCGAGGGGGTGGGGCCGGCCAAGGTCGCCAACGGATCTGATTCGCATACCGTGCGGATCGAGGTTAAGGACACCGACGGCAACGCCGTTCCCGGTACGGCTGTCGAGTTGACCATCGTGGCGCCGGATGGATCCACGCGCGTTGTCACTCCAGGAGCGCTGTCCGACGCGAACGGAATCGTCGAGTACACCTACACAACGACCGTCGCCGGCCAGCACCAGATCACCGGAACTCTCCTGTTCGGCGGGAACAAGCTGCCGATCACCGCGGTTCCGAACCCGGCCATCGCCACCTTCGTCGCGGGACCGCCCGATCCGGCGAACTCGCGCTTCGAGGTGACGACAGACGTCCGGGTGGTCGGCGGGACTCCGCACATCATCACCGCGACGGTGCGTGACGCCTTCGGCAACGGGGTCTCAGGCCAGGCTTCGGCTCTGGCTGCGGCGCCGAACCCGGCGGCGGGTGTCTCGATCTCCAGCTTCCAGGCGACGACCGTGGTCGGCGTCTACACCGCGACCGTTGCCTCGACCTCGGCCGGAACCAAGGTCATCACCGCGACGCTCGGCGGGGTTAACCTCGCCGTCGCTGTCGCGGATCGTGACAAGGCACGCTTCACCGCTCAGGAGCCGGACACCACCCGCTCCTACTTCGAGGTCTCGACGACTCCCAACGTTGTGGCCGATGGCGTCGCTGCCCAGACGGTGACCGTCACCTTGATGGACGTCCACTCCAACCCCGTGACCGGCGCAGCTTCCCAGCTTTCGGCTCTGGCGAGGACGGCGGTCGGAAACATCTCCGCCGCAGTCACCGCCTTCGATCCGACAGCCACGGACGGCGTGTACACGGCCAACGTGACAGCGACGACCGCGACCTCCTATGTCGTGACGGTGGCGTTCCGCAACGCCTCCGGCACCGACCAGGCGATCGGCCACGTCAACAACAACCTGACTCCCGCAGTGACCCTCAATGACATCGCCACCTTCATCCACGGCGATCCTGACCCGCAGGCCTCCCAGCTTGAGGTTTCGACCGGACAGGTCGTTGTCGGCGGGAACCATTGGGCCGAGGTGACTGTCCGTGACGCGAAGGGCAACCCGGTTCCCGGCGTGGTCGTCGAGTTCTGGACGGTGCGAGTCGGAGGAGGCCCCGCCATCGTCATTCCAGCAGGTGGGCAAGCCACCTCGGGGGCGAGCGGGACCGCGCGGGTGACGTTGAGCACGACGACCGCCGGCACCTACACGGTGTTCGCGAAGCTCGTGGATCTGAACGCCGAGGTCCGCTACTCGGGCCAAAAGACGGTCACCTTCATCGCGGGCGATCCGGACGGGTCGGCATCGCGCTTGACCGTTCCGACGGAAGGCGTGGCTCCGGCGAAGGTTGCGAACGGGGTTGACCAGCACACGATTCGTGTCGAGGTCAAGGACATCTACGGCAACCCGGTCTCCGGGATAGGTGTCGAGCTCAGGGTCGTGGACCCGAGCGGCGATGTCCATATCCTGACGCCGACGGCGCTCTCGAACTCCAGTGGCGTCATCGAGCACCGGCTCAGCTCAACCCTGGCTGGCGCTCACACGGTGACGGGCGTGCTGCTGTTCAACGGGTCTCGCCTGGCGATTACCGCGGTGCCGGATCCGGCGCTCGCGACCTTCGTTGCGGGACCGCCGAGCGCGGCGCACTCCCTGCTCACGGTCTCCAAGGACATCGTGCTGGCCAAGCCAGGCGAGTACACGGTGGCGACGGTCACGCTCAGGGATGCCTTCGGTAACCTCATCGGCGCCTCGGTGCCGGGGCTTGTCGTGGAGATTCAGACTACCCGCGGGAACGTCGGCACGATCGTGGACCACGGGGACGGAACCTATTCCGCCCAGGTGTCCTCGACGACCGCTGGGAACGCGACGGTGAGCTTCCGCCTCGACAACGTCGCGGGCACGCAGACCCGCCCGGTGCTGTTCGTTGAGCCGCCGCCTCCGCCGCCCGTGGACTTCGCCAATGCGACAACCGTCCAAGGTAGGGGCCGGCCCGCTCACACGATCAAGGTCTACGACCGCGACGACAACATCGTGTGCACCACGGTGGTCAAGTCGGACGGGACCTGGCGTTGCGAGGGCATGTACCCGCCGGCCAGCCACGGAGATCCGCTCTACGTGACCCAGACCGACGGCTACGGATTCGAGTCCGACCCGACCGAGGTCATCGTCAAGGCGACCCGGCCGCGCCCGCCGAACTCCGATCCCTCCAACGGCTCCCAACTCACGGGTGACGCTGGTGCTGACCAAGCGGGGTACACCATCATCGTCCGCGATAAGGACGGGCGTGAACTGTGCCGCACTGTGGTTCAGGCCAACGGACGCTACGAGTGCCGCCCGCTGACCCCCAGGCCCGTGCATGGCGATGAGGTGACGGTGGTCGTGGTTGACGACGCTGAGAACGAGTCGCTGCCCGAGCTGGTCATCATCGACAACCTGCCGCCTGACCCGCCGTTCATCGAGGAGTCGGAAGGCGACTACTTCTATGGCACGGCCGAGCCGGGCACGACGGTCATTCTCAAGGATCCCTTGGGTCGCGAGATCTGCCGTTCCCGCGTGGCAGCGGACGGGACGTGGGGTTGCACCCCGGCGACCCGAGTTCCCGACAAGACCAAGGTCGAGGGAACAGCCACCGACGATGCAGGAAACGTCTCTGATCCGGCCTACGTGGTGGTCGACTGGTCGCAGGTTCCGCCGCCGATCATCAACCCGACCAACGGCAAGAAGGTGACCGGAAAGGGCATACCAGGCCTGAAGGTCATCGTCACCTTCCCGAATGGGGCCGAGGCCACCGCTGACGTGGATGCCAATGGCAACTGGTCGGTGGATGCACCGCCGTCCTACACGCCAAAGAACGGCGATGTCATCGAGGCAGTCCAAGAGAAGGTGTTCAACTCCCACGGGCCCAAGCGCTCGCCGAAGGCCAGCGTGATCGTCGATACGATTGCGCCCGATGCTCCCATCGTGGATCCGACGGATGGCACGGAGGTCACCGGGCTGGGCGAACCAGGAGCCACGGTCATCATCAAGGATGCCGCCGGCAACGAGATTGGCCGGGCTCTGGTCGGGCCGGATGGTCGCTGGAGGGCCAGGCTCAACCCGCAGGCCAAGGAAGGTGACTACATCCACGTCACCCAAACCGACGAGGCTGGCAACACCTCGCCAACGACCACCGTCCGCGTGGGCCTCATTCGGGTCGTGGTCGACAGGGCTCAGCTCTACCACTTGGAGAACCAAGTCGCCCGGGTCTACAACCTCCAACCGGGGGAGACCGTGCGGCTGACGCTCGGTGACGGGCTGGATCTGGGAACGGCGATCGCCGACAAGGACGGCATGGCCGTGTTCACCTTCCCGATCCCGCTCAGTGTCGCCGAGGGCTTCCACCGCGTCCAGGCTGTGGGAACGTTCTCCGGGCCGGCGGAGTCCGGGTTCTTCCAGGTGATCGCCATTGAACCGACACCCAGCGTTCGCGCCACGTCCGGCTCGCCCACCCGCACCGCGACGAGCACCGCGAAGCCGTCGGTGTCGGGCAACGCCGGTGGAGCCGGAACGGGAGCCGGAGCAAACGCCAGTAAGGGCCTGACTGGCAAGCAGGCAGCGACCGGCGCCGAGGGCCTGATCCCGTCGCTGGGCGCCGCGCTCGGTGCCGCTCTCGCCGGCCTCCTCCTCCTGGCGCTGGCCCGCCGCCGCCGCGAAGAGGAGATCTAAGGAGATGTCGGGCGTGTTCTCACGCACTCCTGATGTGTGAGAACACGCCCTGGGGCCATTCGCCCCAGCAGGGTGGGGGTGGCACCCCCGCCCCCGCCCTGTTACTTAGTGACGGCTCGAATCCGCTCGAGCGCTTCGGTCACCGAAGCGTCATCGATCTCGCGGTGAGTCACGAGCCGCACCGCTGACCCCATCGCCACGCAGGCCACTCCCGCCTGCGTCCACGTGGCTGCGAGCCCCGCCGCGTCATCGTTGGCGACAAAGGCCATGTTCGTGTGGACCTCACCAACCTCGTAGCCCATCTCACGCAGCCCCTGCGCCAGTCGGATCGCACGATGACGGTCCTCGTCCACGCGCGGAAGCTCGTCTTCGAGGGCCACGAGTCCGGCAGCCGCCACGACGCCTCCCTGGCGCACGCCACCTCCCAGCATCTTGCGGAACCGGCGCGCCCGGGCGACCAGCTCGGTGCTTCCCGCCAGGACTGACCCCATGGGGGCAGCGAGCCCCTTCGACAGGCACAGTGACACGGTGTCGGCCTCTCCCACCGCCTGGGCCACCGTGAGTCCCTGTGCGGCGGCCGCATGCCACAGGCGAGCCCCATCGAGGTGGACCGCCAGCCCCCGCTCGTGGGCGGTCGCGACCAGTTCGGCGTAGACATCCGGAGGAACGATCGTGCCTCCCGCGTGGTTGTGGGTGTTCTCCAAGGCCAGGAGGGTTGTCCGCAGAGCGTAGTACCGCCCGCTCGTCGCCTCACGGGCGACATCCTCCGGGCTGGGAACTCCGGGTCCCAGCGTCCAGTCCAGCTCGACAGCGATCGCCCCGGCAAGCCAGGAGACGGTCCCCAGCTCATAGGCGAAGACGTGGGCATGCCGCGGCGCGATCACCCGATCCCCGCGCGTGACGTGACACATCATCGCGACGAGGTTGGACATGCACCCGCTGGGCACCCAGATCGCCGCCTGCTTGCCCGCCAGCTCAGCGACCCGCTCCTCAAGGGCCGCCATCGTCGGATCATGGCCCAGGACGTCATCGTCGACTTGGGCGCGCGCCATCGCCTCCCTCATACGAGGCGTCGGTTTTGTCACAGTGTCAGAACGGAGGTCAACAGCGAAACTCATCCCCCCATTGTGCACCCTTTAGTGGGCGGAGCGGATGGTGAAGCCGCCTAGGTTGGCGGCGAGGCGGTCCAGGGCCGCTTCGGCGGGGAGGTGGTGGTCGTGAGGGAGGTGGGCGCCGGGACCCCAGATCCCGCACACGGCTCCTTGCTGGGACGATGCCGGTGCGGGGGCGTCGTGGATGCCGTCGGGTCGAGGGAGGGCCGCGACGGGGACGATCCAGGCTGGGACGCCGGGGGCGATCCGCCACAGGGAGGTGAGGAAGTCGGGGATGCGGTCCAGGGGGATGGCGACTTCCCGGTAGACCCGGGCGGGGCCGGGACGCCAGCGGGTCAGGGCTTCGGTCCACCGCACGGCTGGCGCCTGGCGGGCGGCGTCGAGCCGAGCAAAGACCTCGGGTTTGCGCAGGGCCGCGGGCCACAGGGTTCGCACAAGGCGGCGGTCCATCCCGTAGTCGGCTGAGTGCCAGAACTCGTCGGCATCCCACCGGCGCAGATAGTCGATGGTCGTCAGGAGGTCGGTGCTCCCGGGAACAAGCGAGGCGGAATAAGGCTGCCCAGAGCCGAGGTAGCGCGAAGGCGAGGCAGACAGGAAGGAGGCTTCGCCATCGTTCACCGCGCGACCCAGGCTCGCCACGAGACGGCCGGGGCCGCGCACAAGAGCCTCCGCGAAGTGGACGTCCTCGCCGGGCTGGGCGAGGGTGGCGGCGAGATCCTCGGGCGACTCAACGCCTAGGCAGTCAGTCGCGACAAACCCCGACGCGGGCTCAAGGCGGACCGTCGCGCCGATGACAAACCCGCTCTTCCCGCGCCCGCCCAGGGTCTGGGCGAAGAGATCGGCCCGGGGCCCGCCGCGCGCCGCCCAGAGAATGTGACCCGAGGAGGTGAGGAGTTCGACCCCCTCGACGCACTCGGCAAAAGTGCCCACAGCCAGGGAGTTTGCCCCCACCGAGGTACGCACGAGCGCGCCGCCCACCGTGAGCGTTGCCGGCGTTGGCACGCAGGCGGGAATGAGGCCGCGCGAGAGACAGACCTCCGCGAGACGCCAGACCGGACAACGCGACTCCACAAACGCCGTGCGAGCCTGAACATCGATGCTCACCACACGATCAAGCGCCTTTGTATCCAGGTGGACGATGACGGAACTCACGTCTGCGATGCCCGGACTCGCATCCGCGGAACTGGCCTCTCGGGCGCGACCCAGGCGATAGAGGGAGGTCACAAGATCCCCCACGGCCGCTGTGTGATGCCAGAATCCGGCAATCGGCAGCGGTGTTGAGGGGCCAGGCATGACCCCACAATAACGTCCCCAGTCCACGCCGATATGACAAGGGGTTTGGGGATGGTACTCTTAATTCTTCTGAGAGCGAAACAAGCGGCGTTCCCACTGGTCCGACGGCGCGTCGGGTTGACAGGAGCCCGTGGCACCCGCTCTCAGAGAGGCGGCTCGACGTCCACCTCGTCCCGAAACCCCTGAAAGAGGCAACGATGTCGCCGATTCGCCCCGCGGCCCGGCCACGCCCTCTCGCGCCCCAACGGCATGAGAACCGGAGAGCACTCCCTGTGCTCTTTGCTGCGCTTATGGGGCTTTGTCTGGGAGCAGTGAGTGCTTCCGCTTCTCCAGATGCTCCTGCCGCCCTCGCCACGCAGGCCGAGAGCGAGGTTTTGGACGCGGCCACCACTGATCTTGTCGGTGAGCAGGGTGATGAGGCGGCGGGGCAGGCGGCTGCCCTTGCGGACCTAGGGGAGGCGTCCCTCAGGGTGGAGAACCTCGCCCGGCCCGATGCGCTCAGCGATCCGCCGGCGGTGGGGGACCGGCTCGGCTATGTCGTGACCATCGAGAACACCGGTGGCCTGGCGGTGTCTCACACGTCTGTGGTCAGTGATCTGGGGGGAATCTCGGAGTTTGCGGCGACCTGGCCCGACGTCGATCAGCCGGGTGTGCTTCTTCCTGGTGAGATCGCCGTCGTCACGGGCGATTATCGGATAACGCAAGACGACCTAGATGCCGGAACCGTGGTCTCGACCGTGCTGGTCGAGGGAAAGCGGCCCGATGGGACGGGGCTTAGTCCCGTCGAGGCGACGTCCCGGACGGGACTCAAGGGCCGTCAGCTCCTGGTCGCGGCTCTGTCAGCGGACGTGTCGGGGCTGACGGCGTCGGCGCGTGCCGGACAGACGATCACCTACCGCGTCAAGGCGGTGAACACGGGGTCCCTCTCGCTGCGGAACGTGGCGCTGAGTGCGGAGTCGGCCGGGATGTCGACGCCAGAGTTCGGGGCTTGGCCGCAGGGGCGAGCTCCGGGTGAGTTGGGGCCGGGGGAATCTGTGACGGCGAGCGCAACCTATGCACTGCGGCAGGCCGACATCGACACCGGACGCCTTGTCGCCGGAGTGAGGGTGAGCGCGCAGGGTCCTGCCGGGAGCAGTGGCCCCACACCGACGGCGCTGGGGGAAGCGCTAGTCCAGATCGGAGCGAAACCCGCCCTGTCCTTCGCCATGAGTGGCTCGGTCACGGGATTGAGCGATCCGCCGCAGGCGGGTCAAACCATCAACTACTCGATGGCCGGCAGCAATACCGGAAACGTCACCCTGCGAGGGATCGTTTTCGAGGGCACCTTGGCGGGAGCGACGGCGCTGACCTACACGTGGCCCGATCCGGCGCGGCCCGGCGTTGCGGCACCCGGCCAGCAGGTCCGGGCAGTAGCGAGCTATCGCCTCAGCCAGAGCGATATTGACCGAGGACGGATTTCCAACCGTGGTTCGGGACGAGCCCTGGCTCCTTTGGGCACCGGAGTCTCCTCAGGGGCTGGGGTCCTCATCGAGAGCGTGCTGCCCCACAAGGGGCTCCTGACCATGGGTGTTGTGGCTGATGCGGGCGCTGTGGGACCCATTGCGATGGCGGGCGACGTGGTGACCTACCTGCTTGAGGTACGCAACGCGACGAACACGACAGCCCGGTCGGTGACCCTGCACTCCTCCACGAGTGGATTGTCGGAGGCGAAGTGGACGTGGCCCGGAGCCGCCGGGATTCTCGCGCCCGGGCAGGAGGCGAGCGCGGTGGCGACCTACCGGCTCACCGAGGCGGATCTCGACGCCCGACGGGTCGTGACGACCTTGAGTGTCAGCGCTCGCGACGCCGGTGGAGTCCTCCTCGAGGGGACGATGACGAGCGTCGAGACCGCTGTGGATCCGGGAGCCGGGGGGATTGTCTTGGGCGTGATGTCCGACCCTCACAAGGTGAAGCATGTTGGAGACCGAGTCACCTACGTAATGACCGTGACCAATCACGGGCGCTCTGCCGTTGAGGGCTTGACTTTCCAGGTGTCGGTGTTTACCGGATCTGGCCCTCTAAGAGCGCCGATCTGTGGAACACGGACTCTCGATCCGGGAATGTCGACGGATTGCACCACCACCTACGTTGCGACGGCTAAGGACATGGCGGCCAGGAAGATCCTCGCCACGGTCACTGCCCTGGCCAAGCCGCGCGCCGGCGTGGACGATCTCCTCTCACCCCAGGCGACGGTCTCAGTCGGTGCACCTGGGACCACGGAACCGGTGATCACGGCGTCGAATCCTGTCACTCTTGTCCCGGCCGAGGCGGAGATCTTGGCATCGGTGCAGGCCAGCAGTCACTCGGCTACTCCCTTGGTTGTGAGCGCTCCCGAGAGCGCGGTGACCTCGACGGCCCGACCGCTCGCCAGCGGGGCAAGCGGAAGGCTTGCAGAAACCGGGGCCGGCCAGGCCAGCAACACTCTCACCCTGGCCGCCGTCTTGTTTGGCCTGGGCCTCGCAGGGGTCCGACGGCGGTGGTGCGCTGTCGAGGGAGAGTCCAATAGAGTATTACTGTCGTTGCACGAAAAGGAGAATGACCACCGCGATAGACCGCGGGGCCGTTCGCTAGACGTTTCGGAGTCCCTGACGTGAATCCACCAGCCGCCACCGCCTCTGACGAGATCCTGCTAACTCGCGCCTGCGACGGCGACGAAACCGCATTCGCCGCGCTGTGGACCCGCCACTCCGATACTGGTCGGCGGGTTGCCACCGCGGTCTCGCGCACCTTCGACGCGGACGACCTTGTCGCCGAAGCCTACGTGCGCATCTATGAAGCGTTGCGCGCCGGCCACGGGCCACGCCGAGCCTTCACCCCCTACCTCATCGTCACGATAAAGAACATCGCGGCGAGCTGGATCCGCAAGGCTCGCGAGGTCCCCACGGAGGTCCTCGACACTGTTCCCGACTGGCGCTCCTTCGAAGACCCAGTCCTCGCAGCTTCCGACCAAGCCATGGCCGTCAGCGCCTTCCAAGCCCTGCCCGCGCGGTGGCAGGAAATCCTGTGGTACACCGAAGTCGAGCAGATGACCCCGGTGGAGCTTTCCTCCTTGCTGGGCATGAGCCCGAACTCCGTCTCAGCCCTGACTCACCGCGCCCGCGAGGGCCTTCGAGAGCAGTGGATCAATCAACACTCGCGAGCCCAGAACCTGCCCGCTGACTGTCGGCACATAGCCGACCTCATGGGAGGGTACGTCCGAGGTCGGCTCACCGACCGAAAGCGCGCCAAGGTGGATGTCCACCTAGACTCCTGCGAGCGATGCGCCTCGGCTGCCCGTGAAGCTGCCGACGTCGAGTCGCGGCTGACGACGTGGTTTGGTCCGCTCCTGGCGTTTGCGCAAACTCTGCCAGCCCTCATGCGAGAGCTGGGCCAAGGAGCAACAACCGCTGCGACTGTCGCCACTGGTGCAGCCGGGGGAGTCGGCGCGGCCCATGTCGCCGGCCACGGCGTGGCCGCTGTCGTGACATCCAAGGCCGCCCTGGTCGGCGTTCCCGCGGTGATCGCCGCGATCGCCGCGACCGTGATCCTGACCCAGGGTGGTGCCTCGGCCCCGGAGCCTGTGGAGGAGTTGGCCGCCCCCGTCGTGGCGACAACCCCTGCCCCTATCACCACGCGGGCGCTTCCCCCTCCCCCGCCGCCTGCGCCGAGCCCGGTCGCCGCCACCTACTCGCCGACGCCCACACCATCGGTCGAAGAACCAACCCCCACTCCGATCCCCATCCCCGAACCGCCGCCCGAGGCCGCGCCCGTAACCATCCAATCGGTCGACACCGGGTCCGGGGAGTTCGAAGGGGCCCTGCTTCCGATCCTGGCCGGGATCGCCGAGCCAGGGGCCACACTCGCGGTGACGAACGGCAGCCTGGGCGAGATCACAGTCGTGGCCGATGACGCAGGGCACTGGATCACTCCGGTCCTGTCGGGGCTTGCGGTGGGCTCCACCGTGGTCGAAGTCACCGATCTGACCCACCTCCAACGCGCGACCGTCGACGTGGACCTACAAAGCCCCCACGTCCGCGTCGCGCCGGGTCCCGGTGCCTTCACGGTGAGGGTGAAGGGCACCCCATCGGCGCTCATCGAGCTGTACGCCGACGGTGAGCTCGCCTTCGGTCCGGAGGCACTCGACGCCAAGGGCGCATGGAGCGCCACCTTCACCTGGAACGCTCCCGGTCACCACGAGGTCGCCGCCCGCATCGTCGCCGATGGCCGAGTTGGCCCCCTCACGGTCGCCGAGTTCGACGCGCTGCCCGCCTGAGCGTGGGGCAGGTTAGGCGCCTCGCGTGAGGTGAGGGACGTCATCGTGCGCACTGCTGCTCTCACGCTGACCTAGGTGCGGCTCTGCGCGGGCGGTGAGGGACGCCATCGTCGGCATATGTTGGAAGGTCGCCGGGTGTCTCCCGACGTTCGGGGTGTCCCGCGATAACCTGGGGGTAGGCACTGGATTCCACATCAAAGGGAGTGACAACAATGGCGCTGTGGACCTTGCGCGACAAGGGAACGATCACGGCCGGCGAAGTGGTGGCACCAGACGAGCGGCTGTCGTGGCCGCGGACGGTGTCGCTCGGCATGCAACACGTCATCGCGATGTTCGGGGCGACCTTCTTGGTCCCGCTCATCACGGGCTTCCCACCGTCAACGACTCTGTTCTTCTCAGCGATCGGGACGGCGATCTTCCTGACCATCACGGGGAACCGACTGCCCTCCTACTTGGGCTCGTCGTTTGCGTTCATCGCGCCGATCCTTGCGGTCGGGGGCGGCGACCCGGCGGCCTTCGCCTCAGACCCAACCAAGATGGGCAAGGCGCTGTTTGGGGTGATGTGCGCGGGGGTGCTGCTCGCACTCGTCGGCGGGATTGTCCACGCGGTCGGATCGGCCTGGCTCGACGCCTTCATGCCGCCCATCATGACCGGCACGATCGTCATGCTCATCGGGTTCAACCTCGCAGGTGCTGCCTGGGGAGGCTTCAAGAACCAGCCGGCCAGCGCCTGGGTCACAATCATCGCGGTCGTGGCGATAACCGTGCTGTTCCGGGGGATCCTCGGGAGGCTATCGATCCTCCTGGGAGTGCTGGTCGGATACGCGGTGGCAGGATTCCAGGGCCAACTCGACTTCGGTGTGGTTCGCGAAGCCGACTGGGTTGGTCTGCCGAGCTTCCACGGACCGTCGGTTGATTTCTCCGTGTTGGGGATGTTCCTGCCGGTGGTCCTGGTTCTCGTGGCCGAGAACGTGGGCCATGTCAAGTCTGTTGCGACGATGACCGGGCGCAACTACGACAAGTCGATTGGCCGCGCGTTGCTGGCCGATGGCGTGGCAACCGCTTTCGCTGGCCTAGGCGGAGGCTCCGGCACGACGACCTACGCAGAGAACATCGGCGTCATGGCGGCGACCAAGGTC
>WQYN01000021.1 GCA_009781225.1 Micrococcales bacterium
CAGGAGTCCTGGCCCACCACGAAGATGACCGGAGCGTCGGCCGGAACGGCCGCGAGAGCGGAGTCGATCGCCGCCATCGAGGACTGAACCGTCTCGAAGTCGAACTGACCGGCAGCCGGCAGGCTGTCAATCGCCCTGTCGTCCGGGTTGGTGTCGTAGGGAGACGTGAGAATCGAGGCTCCGTCAACGTGACGCTCGGCGCGGAACGGACCAACCTTGCCGAGCGAGATGTCGGCGCGGATGGTGTTGTCGGCGTTGAGGAACATGTAGGAACCGTTGTTGCAGTCCTCGTCGTCCACGTCATAAGCCATCGAGCTCATGGAGTAGCCGTTGTTGCCGCCGTTGCCGGCGATGGAGTTGAAGATGCCGAAATGGCCCTGAGTTGTCGGGACAATCCGGAACTCCTGGAAGACGGTGTAGGTAGAGCCGGAAACCGGGTTACGCCAACCAGGCATCGTCGTGTTGTTGATGAGCTGGAGGCCGTTGGTGGCAACCGTCCGCTGAGGAACCTGGACTGCGGCGTCATCAATCTTGGCGCGCAGGAGATGGGTGAACTCGCCGTAATCGTGGAACTCAAACAGCAGCGCGGTGTCGGCCATCGAGACAGCCGCACCAGCAGGAGCACCGGTCGCCCGGATCGAGGTCCCGGTGCCAACGTTCGGGGTCTGCCGGGTGTTGGCCGTGGCCCTCAGGTAAGCACCGTTGTTGGCCTTGATCGCCACGGTGTCGACGGCCCTGTTGTAGGAGACGTTCGCAACGCCGAGCTTGTTGTACATGGCGTCCTGGATGGTGACGTTGTACGTTGCGGTCGGGTTGTAGTGGTCCTTGGAGATCGTCTCGGCCTGGTCACCCAGGAGGACGGCCTTGGTCGTGGCGGCACCGGACAGCGGAAGGATTCCGTCGTTCTTCAGCAGGACAATCTGCTCCTGCGAAGCAAGGAGGGCCTTATCCCGGTTGGCGGTGGCCGTGGCGGCCAGCGTCTTGCCCGCACCAGAGGAGGCCCACGGGTTGCGGACCTCGAGCTGGTCAAGAGAGCCGGTAGCCAGGTTGGCAGCAACGCGGCGGCGAGCCAGGTCAGAGATGCCCTGCTCGTCGATCATGCCACGGGCATAGGCGTCATAGATAGAGCCGTTCGCATCGCCCCAGGAGCGGAAGGACCAGGACATCTGGTTGTTGACCGAACCCTGGGAAGCACCAAAGGCGCGGCCCATGACGGTGTCATCGAAGTAACGCTGGGAGTGGACCCACATCGACGAGCCCGAACCGTAGTCGTTCACGGTCGAGAACTCGTAGTGACCTGTGGTGGGATAGTCCGGCGTCCAGCTATGAAGCATCTCGTACTGATAGGGGCTGACCGACATGGGCTTGCCATTGATCAGCGGATACGAGTTCATGAAGGACTTGGGACCACCGTTGGACAGGGTCTCCTTCCATGACGGGAACAGGTAGTCACGCGCGGCCTGCTGGGAGAACGAGGTGTTCGTCCACAGACGGTTGATCTCGTTGTTGTACCCCAGCGGGTGCTTGAGAGTCGGCGTGAACCGGAAGTAGCCGTCGTCCGTGCGCTTGGACATGCCCGTCGTCAACTGGGTTCCGTAGATCCCGATGAAGGTGGGATCCTCGCCAGGAGTTTCGTAGGCGCGACCATAGCGAGGATCACGGTAGATGTCGAGCACGGGGCCGAGGCAGCTTCCGCCCATGGTGGAGCCAGCGGTCTTCTCATCGGCGATTTCCTCGCCGATCGCATAGAAGAGAGCGGGATCCCATGTTTGTGAGAAGCCGAGTGGCGTGGGCCACGCGATGCTGCCGGCGCCGTTGGGGCCGTGGAGGCACTCGCCGCCGCCACCGCCGCCACCGACAATCGAGGCGAAGCCGAGGCGAGCAGGGGTGCCACCGCCGACCATCTCGTCGAACGTCAGCTGAGACATGATGCTGTCGATACGGTCAATTCCGTTGGCCTCGTGGTCACGGAACGCCAGGTCGACCGAGGGGGTGAACGGATCCCCCGGTGCGGCTGTGGCAGCCGGCGCAAAACCCGCCGGTACCAGCAGCGCGGCGGCAGCGATGACGCCCACGACCTTGGCCGTGCGCCAACGCGCCTTGTAAACAACACTGTTCATGGATTCCTCCTGGAGATGTGGTTATGAGTCGCAGGCTGGGTCAGATCCCTCGGCGTCTCCGCGGCAGCCGCCCCTAGGCAGCCAACATCGTTGTTTCGCCAAGGGCAGACACAGATCCGCGTGTAGTGAGACTACACCAGTTTTGTTCGCCCTTGGCGAATTTTCCTACGCGACGTTTGGTCCGTCATCGTGCAACATGGTGCGAGGAGCGGAGGATGTTGGCTCTGACCTGCGCCAACAGCGCATGCCACAGGGTTGTCGGTCAAGAAACCTCTGGCCATGAGGCCCGGGACCGTCCCGGGCGGCGTACGCACCGTGCGCCTTTGGGTGCGAGGGAGCGGCAAGTCGCGGACTCCTCCATGTCGGGCGCACCGGGAGCGGTGTCGTAGCTCTCCTGCTCCCGGTGCCGCCCCGAAACGCCGGGGCGTCGGGTCCTGAGCCTCCTGGACCCGGCGCCCCGGCGCTGTCCTACCCGCAGGCGTGGGGTATGATGCTGGACGAACCAAAGACCGCCGGTGCGGCCGCGAGCTTCTTCGCGGTCACGAAGCGTTTTTCGAAAAGCGGGCCGGCGCAGGTGCAAGATGACGGGCCCTCAGCCTCGCGGCTAGGGATCACCCGATGAGCCTCGCGCCTGCGCGGGGCTTTTTTCGTGGGCACTTCGGCGCGGCGGTCGCGATCCATCGAGAGGAGTGCCATGGCGAGGCCGGACAAGGCCGCGGCCGTCGATGACCTGGTGACCAGGTTCAACGAGGCGAGCGCGGCTGTCCTCACCGAATACCGAGGGTTGACTGTTGCCCAGCTCAAGGAGCTGCGCGTGGCCCTGCGGGATCACGCCAGCTACGCCGTGGTGAAGAACACGCTGACCAAGATTGCCGTCCACCAGGTCGGGATCAGCGGTCTGGACGACGCCCTCGCGGGGCCGTCCGCCGTCGCCTTTGTCTCCGGAGATCCGGCGGCTGCGGCGAAGGTCTTGCGTGACTTTGCCCGGACCCACCCCCACCTCGTCCTCAAGGGAGGCGTCCTTGATGGGCGCGCCTTGGGCGCGGCGGATGTCGTCAAGCTCGCGGACATGGATACCCGCGAGGTCACCCTGGCCAAGGTGGCCGGCGTCGTCAAGGCGTCGCTGTACAAGGCCGCGTACCTCTTCACCGCTCCGGCGTCGAAGGCTGTGCGTACCATCGAGGCGCTGAGAGTCAAGCAGGCCGAAGCAAGCGGCCCCGCCGAGCCCGAAGCCGCCCCCGAAGCAGAACCTGTGGCCGTCCCCGACGCTGCTGCCGAAGCCGCCCCTGAGGCTGCGACGGAAGCTGCCCCCGAGGACGCCACCACGGCCTGATCGGCCGAACCCACCCAAGGGCCGATCTGCGGCCGCGAAATGAAAGGACATTGCCACCATGGCGAAACTGACCATTGACGAACTGGTTGAGGCCTTCAAGGAGCTCAGCCTCATTGAGTTGACCGAGTTCGTCGCCAAGTTCGAAGAGGTCTTCGATGTGACGGCTGCTGCACCGGCCGTCGCTGTTGCCGCCGCCCCGGGCGGGGCCGCCGAGGCCGTCGTCGAGGAAGAGCAGGACGAGTTCGACGTCGTCCTCGAGTCCTACGGCGAGAAGAAGATCCAGGTCATCAAGGAGGTCCGCGCACTGACCTCCCTCGGCCTGGGCGAGGCCAAGGCCCTCGTCGAGGAAGCCCCCAAGGCTGTCCTCGAGAAGGTCAACAAGGAAGCCGCCGAGAAGGCGAAGGAGCAGCTCGAGAGCGCCGGAGCAACCGTCTCCCTCAAGTAACTCCTCCCCCTCCCCACCGAGTGCGAGGAATCCGACAATTCAGAGCCTATGACAGCGCTCTTGAGTGTCGGATTCCTCGCACTCGGTGCTTTGAGGGGTGGCCTCCGCTAAGGTGGAACCGCTCTCATTCGCCAGCGACGTCACCACACCATCAGGAGACCCACATGAGCGCGGCATTGCCCGACCGCTTCCCTCACGATCCCACGACCCTTTGGGCCTTGACCGGCGCCGTTGTTACCCCAACAGCGGTGCTCGAGCCGGGCGCCATCGTCCTCCAAGGCCAGACCATCTTGTGGGTGGGCAAGCCGAGCGAGGCGCCTGACGCTTTCCGTCCCGCGATTGCTGCGGCGACCACCGCCCCGCTCATCCTCCCGGGCCTGGTGGACATTCACTGCCACGGCGGCGGCGGCGCCTCCTTCCCCGACGCCACGACCCCCGATGAGGTGCGTCAAGGCGCTCGCGAGCACCTCGCGCACGGGACCACCTCGCTGGTCGCCTCGACCGTCACCCAGGCCCCGGAGACGCTGCTCAGCAAGATGGCGCTCCTTGCTGGCCTGGTCGAGGACGGCGCGCTCGCCGCCATCCACGCCGAGGGCCCCTTCATCTCACCCAAGCGGCCCGGCGCTCAGAATCCCGCCTTCATCCAGATTCCAAACCCCGGGCTCATCGACGCGCTCGCCGAGGCCGCAAGGGGCCACTTGGCGACGATGACGATCGCACCCGAGGCGCATGGCACCGCCGTCGGCAACACTCCGGAGCCCGTGGAACGCTCAGCCATCCAGGCCCTGGCGAACGCTGGCGTCATCCCCTCCTTCGGCCACACCGATTGCGCGGCTGAGGACATGGACCGCGCGATCGCCGAGGCCCGCGCCGCGCTCGCCGCCCCCGCCGCCCGGTCGGCCCGCCCCACCATCACGCACCTGTACAACGGCATGCGCCCCTTCGCCCATCGCGATCCCGGACCGACGATGGCGGCCCTGGCGGCAGCAGCCCGCGGCGAGGCTGTCGTTGAACTCGTCGGAGACAACACCCACCTCGCTCCCGCTGTCGTCGCCGAGGTGTTCGACATTGCCGGGGCGGACAACATCCTCCTGATCACCGATGCCATGGCTGCGGCCGGCATGCCCGATGGCGCCTACTCCCTGGGCTCCCTCGACGTCGAGGTCAAGGACCGGGTCGCTCGGCTCGCGGGCGGCACGGCGATCGCGGGAGGCACGGCCCATGTGCTCGACGTGGTCCGCATGTCCGTCCTCGATGCCAAGGTGGATCTCGTGGAAGCGGTCAAGTCGGCGAGCCAAACCCCGGCCCGTGTGCTCGGGATGGAACGCAAGATCGGCGCCCTCAAGGCCGGAATGAGGGCAGACGTCCTCCTCGTGGACGCCGACCTCAAGCCCCAAGCCGTCATCAAGGCGGGCACCCAGGTCGCCTAACCCGCCGACCCACTCGAAGACGCGCCAGCGGACTCGCCGACCCGGGCGTTTGCATCTGCGCGCGCCGGAGATGTAGGGTACTTGTTTGCGCCGCGTCGTGCGCGCCTGCCTGCCATCGGACGGTCAGCCGCCGCGCGCGGGCGCGCGCACGTCACCTCCATCGGGAAGGACCAGACTTGGCTGCCTCGCGCAACCCTCGCTCGACTGTCGACGCCAATCCCCAGCGGACCGGAAACGGCCGCATCTCCTTCGCAAAAATCCAAGAGCCCCTCGAGGTACCAGACCTCCTGGGCCTGCAGCTTGACTCCTTTGACTGGCTGCTGGGCCACGAGCGCTGGCGTGCCAGGGTCGAGACGGCCAAGGCTGCGGGGACCCAAGACGTCCCGATGACCAGCGGTCTGGAGGAGATCTTCACCGAGATCTCCCCGATCGAGGACTTCGGCCAAACGATGTCGCTCTCCTTCAGGGACCACCGCTTCGAGCCGTCGAAGTACACCCCCACCGAGTGCCGGGAGCAGGACTTCACCTACGCGGCACCCCTGTTCGTCACGGCGGAGTTCATCAACTACAACACCGGAGAGATCAAGTCTCAGACGGTGTTCATGGGGGAGTTCCCCCTGATGACCGAGCGCGGCACCTTCATCATCAACGGGACCGAGCGCGTGGTCGTCTCCCAGCTGGTCCGCTCGCCGGGCGTCTACTTTGAGCGGACGCCGGACAAGACGAGCGACAAGGACATCTTCACCGCGAAGATCATCCCCTCACGCGGCGCGTGGCTGGAGTTCGAGATCGACAAGCGCGATGCCGTCGGCGTCCGCGTGGACCGCAAGCGCAAGCAGTCCGTCACGGTCTTCCTCAAGGCCCTGGGCATGAGCGAGCAGGAGATTCGCGCCGAGTTCGGCGACTACCCCGCCGTCATGGAGACCCTCGAGAAGGACCATGTCGACTCCCAGGATGACGCCCTGCTCGACATCTACCGCAAGATCCGCCCCGGTGAGCCCCCCACCGTGGAGGCAGGACGCACCCTGCTCGACAACTTCTACTTCAACTCCAAGCGCTACGACCTGGCCAAGGTCGGCCGTTACAAGATCGGCAAGAAGCTCGGCGTCCACGCTGACCTCTCCGAGTCGGTCCTGCGCCTGCCGGACATTGTCGCGACGGTCAAGTACCTCGCGGCCCTCCACGCCAACCTCAAAGAGGCGACAATCGGCGCTCCGGCCATCCGGATCGAGACCGACGACATCGACCACTTCGGCAATCGCCGCATCCGGGCGGTCGGCGAGCTCATCCAAAACCAGGTCCGCACGGGCCTGTCCCGCATGGAGCGTGTCGTCCGCGAGCGCATGACCACCCAGGATGTCGAGGCGATCACCCCCCAGACGCTGATCAACATCCGCCCCGTCGTCGCCTCGATCAAGGAGTTCTTCGGGACCTCGCAGCTCTCCCAGTTCCTTGACCAGAACAACCCGCTCGCGAGCCTGACCCACAAGCGCCGCCTCTCCGCGCTGGGCCCCGGAGGCCTGTCCCGCGACCGCGCCGGCATGGAGGTCCGCGACGTCCACTCCTCTCACTACGGGCGCATGTGCCCCATCGAGACGCCTGAAGGCCCGAACATTGGTCTCATGGGGTCGCTGGCCACCTACGGCCGCATCAACCCCTTCGGCTTCATCGAGACTCCCTACCGGGTGGTCACAAACGGTGTCGTCACCAATGAGGTTCACTACCTGACGGCCGATGAAGAGGATCGCCACGTCATCGCCCAAGCCAACGCTCCGCTTGCCGAGGACGGCACCTTTGTCGAGCGCCACGTGCTGGCTCGCACGCGCGGCGGTGAGGTCGAGTTCATCCGCGCCCAAGAGATCTCCTACATGGACGTCTCGCCGCGCCAGATGGTCTCCGTCGCCACCGCGATGATCCCGTTCCTGGAGCACGATGACGCAAACCGCGCCCTGATGGGTGCGAACATGCAGCGTCAAGCCGTCCCGCTCGTCCGCACCGAGAAGCCGCTGGTCGGCACGGGGATGGAGCTGCGCGCGGCCGTGGATGCGGGCGATGTTGTCTTGGCCGAAGCGCCAGGCGCGGTCACCGAGGTCTCAGCGGACGCCATCGTCGTTGAGCAAGACGACGGCAAGCATCGCACCTACCGGGTCCAGAAGTTTGGCCGCTCGAACCAAGGCACCTGCTACAACCAGCGGCCCGTGGTCGTCGAAGGTGACCACGTCGAAGGTGGCCAGGTGCTCGCCGACGGCCCCGCCACTGACGATGGCGAGCTGGCGCTGGGTCGCAACCTCCTGGTCGCCTTCATGTCGTGGGAAGGCCACAACTACGAGGACGCGATCATCCTCTCCCAGCGGCTGGTCCAGGACGACATCCTCTCCTCGATCCACATCGAAGAGCATGAGGTGGACGCCCGCGACACGAAGCTGGGCCCCGAAGAGATCACCCGCGACATCCCCAATGTTTCCGACGAAATCCTCGCTGACCTCGACGAACGCGGCATCATCCGCATTGGCGCTGAGGTCGCGGCCGGTGACGTTCTGGTCGGCAAGGTCACGCCCAAGGGTGAGACTGAGCTGACCCCCGAAGAGCGGCTCCTGCGCGCGATCTTCGGTGAGAAGGCTCGCGAGGTCCGCGACACCTCCCTGAAGGTTCCCCACGGCGAGTCCGGCACCATCATCGAGGTGCGCGAATTCAATAGGGACGATGGCGCGGAGTTGCCTCCCGGCGTCAACCAGATGGTTCGCGTGTACATCGCTCAGCGACGCAAGATCACCGACGGTGACAAGCTCGCCGGCCGCCACGGCAACAAGGGCGTCATCGCCAAGATCCTCCCGGTCGAGGACATGCCGTTCCTTGAGGATGGGACGCCCGTCGACATCATCCTCAACCCGCTCGGCGTGCCGGGCCGCATGAACGTCGGCCAGGTCCTTGAGCTCCACCTCGGCTGGATCGCCCAGCAGGGTTGGGAGGTCGAGGATGTGACCGCCGACTGGGCTGAGAACCTCGACAAGTCCTGCCTGGCTGCCTCGGGAGGCGTGGCCGTAGCGACCCCCGTCTTCGACGGCGTGCGCGAGGGGGAGCTGACGGGCCTGCTGGGGTCAACCCTGCCGAACCGTGACGGCGACCGTCTTGTCGATACGACAGGCAAGGCGCGGCTGTTTGACGGCCGCTCCGGGGAGCCGTTCCCCGAGCCGATCGCCGTCGGCATGATGTACATCCTCAAGCTCCACCACCTCGTGGACGACAAGATCCACGCGAGGTCGACAGGACCGTACTCGATGATCACCCAGCAGCCGCTGGGAGGAAAAGCCCAGTTCGGAGGCCAGCGATTCGGAGAGATGGAGGTGTGGGCCCTGGAAGCCTATGGCGCGGCCTACGCCCTCCAGGAGCTACTCACCATCAAGTCAGACGATGTCGTAGGCCGGGTCAAGGTCTACGAGGCGATCGTCAAGGGCGAGAACATCCCCGAGCCCGGCATCCCCGAGTCCTTCAAGGTCCTGATCAAGGAGATGCAGTCCCTGTGCTTGAACGTCGAGGTCCTGTCAACCGACGGGTCCCCGATCGAGATGCGCGACACCGATGATGAGGTCTACCGGGCCGCCGAGGAGCTGGGCATTGACCTAGCCCGACGCCCCGACGCCTCCTCCATCGATGAAATCTAAACAGTCCACCGACCCACACCCCAGACGCGAAGCGGAAGTAGGCACCCACCTTGCTTGACGTGAACTTCTTCGATGGACTCAAGATCGGCCTGGCCACCGCCGACGACATCCGGCAGTGGTCCCACGGCGAGGTCAAGAAGCCCGAGACCATCAACTACCGCACCCTCAAGCCCGAAAAAGACGGCCTGTTCTGCGAGAAGATCTTCGGTCCCACCCGGGACTGGGAGTGCAACTGCGGCAAGTACAAGCGCGTGCGCTTCAAGGGCATCATCTGCGAGCGCTGCGGCGTCGAGGTGACCCGCTCGGCCGTGCGTCGCGAGCGTATGGGCCACATCGAGCTGGCCGCTCCGGTCACCCACATCTGGTACTTCAAGGGCGTGCCCTCCCGGCTGGGCTACCTGCTTGACCTCGCCCCGAAGGACCTGGAGAAGGTCATCTACTTCGCGGCCTTCATGATCACCGACGTCAACGAAGAGGGCCGCGCCGAAGACCTCCCCTCCCTCCAGGCTGAGCTCGATCTTGACCGCCAAGAGATCAGCGCCAAGATGAACCTCGACGTCGAGGCCATCGCCACCCAGCTGGAAAAGGACCTCGCCCTCATGGAGTCCGAGGGGGCCCGGGCCGATGCGCGCCGCCGAGTGCGCGACGCGGGCGAGAAGGAAATGGCCCGCATCCGCCGGACGGCAGAAAAGCAGCTCACCGAGCTCGAGGCCGTCTGGGAGCGGTTCAAGACCCTCAAGGTCGCCGACCTGGAGGGCGATGAGCTCCTCTACCGCAAGCTCCAGGACCGCTACGGCAACTACTTCTCCGGCTCCATGGGTGCCCAGGCAATCCAGCGTCGGCTCGAAACCTTCGACCTGGAGGGCGAGGCGGCAATCCTTCGCGAGATCATCGCGACCGGCAAGGGCCAGCGCAAGACCCGCGCCCTGAAGCGCCTCAAAGTCGTCAACGCCTTCTTGACCACCAAGAACTCTCCCCAGGGCATGGTCCTCGACTGCATCCCCGTGATCCCGCCGGACCTGCGCCCCATGGTCCAGCTCGACGGCGGAAGGTTCGCGACCTCGGACCTCAACGACCTGTACCGGAGGGTCATCAACCGCAACAACCGCCTCAAGAGGCTCCTCGACCTCGGCGCCCCCGAGATCATCGTGAACAACGAAAAGAGGATGCTCCAAGAGGCCGTCGACTCCCTGTTCGACAACGGAAGGCGCGGACGCCCGGTGACGGGCCCCGGCAACCGGCCGCTGAAGTCAATCTCCGACATGCTCAAGGGCAAGCAGGGCCGCTTCCGCCAAAACCTCCTCGGCAAGCGGGTCGACTACTCGGGTCGCTCCGTCATCGTCGTTGGACCCCAGCTCAAGCTCCACCAGTGCGGACTGCCCAAGACCATGGCGTTGGAGCTGTTCAAGCCCTTTGTCATGAAGCGGCTCGTCGACCTGAACCACGCCCAAAACATCAAGTCCGCCAAGCGGATGGCCGAGCGCCAGCACCCCGAGGTCTGGGATGTCCTCGAAGAGGTCATCACCGAGCACCCCGTGCTGCTCAACCGCGCCCCGACCCTGCACCGCCTGGGCATCCAAGCCTTCGAGCCGCAGCTGGTCGAGGGCAAGGCGATCCACCTCCACCCGCTGGTTTGCGGCGCCTTCAACGCCGACTTCGACGGCGACCAGATGGCCGTTCACCTGCCGCTGAGCGCCGAAGCCCAGGCGGAGGCCCGCATCCTCATGCTGTCCTCCAACAACATCCTCAAGCCCTCCGACGGTCGGCCCGTCACCCTGCCCACCCAGGACATGGTGATCGGCCTGCACCACCTGACGGCGCTGCGCAAGGACGCCGCCGGCACGGGCCGCTACTTCTCCTCGGTGGCCGAGGCGATCATGGCCCACGACGCCGGAGACCTGGACCTCAACGCCGCCTGCTTCATCCTCCTCGACGACCTGGTCCCCGGTCCCGAGACGCCCACACCCGAGGGCTGGCAGGTCGGCGACAGCCTCCCGGTCAAGACGACGCTGGGCCGCTGCCTCTTCAACGAGGCCCTGCCCATCGACTACCGCTTCGTCAACCAGGTCGTGGACCGCAAGGTGCTCGGCACCATCGTCAACGAGCTGTCCGAGCGCTACCACAAGGGTGAGGTCGCCGCCTCGCTCGACGCGCTCAAGGAGGCAGGCTTCTCCTGGGCGACCCGCTCCGGCGTGACGATCGCCATCTCGGACGTCGTCACCCCGCCGCAAAAGCCCGAGATCCTCGAAGAGTTTGAGGCCACCGCCAGCCGCGTCCAAGACCAGTACGATGACGGACTCATCACCGACGACGAGCGTCGCCAAGAGCTCATCGAGATTTGGACCAAGGCGACCGATGCCGTGGACCGGGCCATGCGCCAAAACTTCCCTGAGCGCAACGCGGTCTTCCGCATGGTCGGCTCAGGCGCTCGCGGCAACTGGATGCAGGTCCGCCAGATCGCCGGCATGCGCGGCCTGGTCGCCGACCCGAAGGGCGAGATCATCCCCCGCCCCATCAAGTCGAACTACCGCGAAGGCCTGAGCGTCGTCGAGTACTTCATCGCGACCCACGGCGCCCGAAAAGGCCTGGCCGACACGGCACTGCGTACGGCAGACTCGGGCTACTTGACGCGACGCCTCGTCGATGTCTCACAGGACGTCATCGTTCGCGAAGCTGATTGTGGGACCGAGCGCGGGCTCACCTTGCCCATCGCGGCGCGCGGTGAGGATGGCAAGCTCAAGCGCCGCGCCAAGGCCGAGACGTCCGTGCGCGGCCGCACGCTCGCAGGTGACGTCGAAAACGACGATGGCGAAGTGCTGGCTCAGGCGGGAACCGACGTCGGTGACACCCTCATCGACGATCTGATCGAGCGTGGTATCACCGAGCTCAAGGTCCGCTCGGTGCTCCTGTGCGACTCGCGGGTCGGGACTTGCGCAATGTGCTACGGGCGGTCGCTGGCCACCGGCAAGCTCGTCGACATCGGCGAGGCGGTCGGCATCATCGCAGCTCAGTCGATTGGCGAGCCCGGCACCCAGCTGACGATGCGCACCTTCCACACGGGCGGCATCGCCTCGGCGGAGGACATCACCCAGGGTCTTCCCCGCGTCCAGGAGCTCTTCGAAGCCCGCGCCCCCAAGGGCGAGGCGCCCATCTCCGAAGCCGCCGGCCGCGTGGCCATTGACGATGGCGACCGGACCCGGCGCCTTGTCGTGACCCCCGACGATGGCTCGGAGGAGCTGACCTACCCGGTCTCCAAGCGCACCCGCCTGCTCGTCGAGGACGGCGAGCATGTTGACGTGGGTCGGCAGCTGACCCAGGGCGCGGTCGATCCGAAGAAGATCCTGAGGATCCTAGGTCCCCGCGAGGTGCAAAAGCACCTGGTCGAGCAGGTGCAGGAGGTCTACCGCTCTCAGGGCGTGGAGATCCACGACAAGCACATCGAGGTGATCGTGCGCCAGATGCTGCGGCGTGTCACCGTCCTGGAGTCCGGCGAGACCGACCTGCTGCCCGGCGAGCTGACGGCCCGCGAGCGGTTCGAGGATGAGAACCGCCGCGTTGTCGCTGAAGGGGGCCAGCCGGCGTCCGGCCGTCCCGAGCTCATGGGCATCACCAAGGCGTCGCTCGCGACCGACTCGTGGCTGTCCGCCGCCTCCTTCCAGGAGACGACCCGCGTGTTGACCGAGGCCGCAATGTCGGGCCGCTCCGACCCGCTGCTGGGGCTGAAGGAAAACGTCATCATCGGCAAGCTCATCCCCGCCGGTACGGGCCTTCCGCGCTACCGCAACGTCGTGGTCGAGCCCACCGAAGAGGCGAAAGCCGAGCTCTACCCGGCCCTGGGCTACGAGGAGATCGACTACGAGACCCTCGGCGACGACCAGGCCGGCGTCCTCGCCGACTTCTCCTTCGAGGACTTCGTGTAAGCCATGCCCGGCCGCCCAAGCGCCGCGGCCTGCGTGGTGAGCCTGGCCGCCCTGGGCGTTTCCCTGACCGGCTGCGTTCGTGCGCCAGCGCCTGCTCCGACGCCGACGGTTGTGACGTCATCGTCCGCGCCTGTGACTTTGCCTGCGCTGGCGACACCGACCGTTGAGGCGAGCATCACCTCCCAAGGCTTACCCTCGCTGACCTGGACTTCTGTCCCTGGCGCTGCGACCTATCGGATCGCGACTCTCGCCCGCGTTACCGAGGGTGACGGCGGCGGGCTTGGCGAGCGGGTGATCGCCTCGGGCCTCGCGACGACGAGTTTTGTGCCGGATCGGGAGGGCCTGGCGGACTTCACCGTGGTGGACCTGACGGTGCCCGGGGCAATCCAGGACGAGGTTGGCAACGCGTGGAACCAAGAGGCCGACGCCTGGTGGCGCCCCCATGACCTGGGGGTTTACGCCGTCGCGGCCGACGGCCGGGTCTCGGAGCCCGGGATCGTGGACGGTGTGAACCTCGCGGGGCTGATCCCCGTGGCGATCGCCCCCAACGCAACCTCCTACCTCTTCGCGAGCGCGGGCGTCGACACCAAGGGCCGCCCCTTCTACGGCACCGTAGCGACGCTGCCGACGGAGATCGCGATGACAATGGCGGACGGTTCGACCGCTGCCCGTCGCCGCGACTCGGGCCTGGAATCGGTGCAGTACGCGAAGGTCAAGGTCACGGGCCCGCGCGGAGTGGTCCGCGTCGACTGCGCCGTCCTGAAGATGCGGCCCCTCGAGACCGAGCTGACCCACAAGGTGCGTCTCTGCGGGCCCCGGATCCGCGACGGCGAGCTGACGTCGGGCGCGCGCAAGGCCCTGGCCCGCCAGGACCGCCGAGCCGCCCGTGCTGCGGCCGAGGGTGACCTCGGCGAATACCGCGTCGCCTACGCCAAGGGCGCGCCGACCCTAGACGGAGCCCAAGAGATCGCCCGCGACCTCCCCGAGGTCGAGTACCCCGTCCAAGGCTCCACCGCCTTCACCCGCTTCGTAGCCGCCAACCTCCTAGCCGGCCACCCCTGCATGACCTGGAGGAACGGTGGGGACGCCGATGTGACTCCGGAGGAGGCGCTGGCGGAGGCGCAGTACCAGAATCCGTACCTCCTGGGCGCCACCCTATGGATCTCCGACGAACGCGGCGACGAGTTCTGCGTCGGCGGCGTGCCCCTGCCCGAAGAAGCCGAACCAGACCGCCAGGAACTAGCCGAGCTAGCCGCCGCCATCGTCCGCGATTTGGATCTGACGACGCTTGACGACGAGGCAAAAGCCCAGGCTATCGACACGTTCCTTGCCGAGTCGGTCGCCTACGACGACGGCGCCTACGACCCCGGCCGAGGCGTCGTCGAGAACCTCATGGCCGCCGCTGACCGCCCCCGCTCCTACACCGCGCTCGGCGCCCTGGCCGACCACGTCGCCGTCTGCCTCGGCTACGCCGAAGCCTTCCAGGCCATCGCCATCGAGGCCGGACTAGCCACGGTCGTCGTGACCGGCCAAGCCGCCGGCGACTACCACGCCTGGAACAAAGCCCACGTCAACGGCCGATGGGGCAACATCGACTCCACCTGGAACTCTCCCAGCACCGGCGGCCACCCCGGCACCTACTTCCTCCTCTCCGACGCCGACCTAGCCGCCCGCCGCACCGGCGGCGAAGACCCACACACCTGGGTCCCCCACTCCCAACTCCCAACCTTCGCCGCCCCCTAACCCCCCACCCCCCGCCACCCCGCCACCCCACGCCGTACCCACGTGACAGCCTTTGCCCCGGGGGGAAAGGCGGGCAGGGAGGGGGGCGGTTTGCGTTGGGGGAGGGGAGCGGGTAGGTTAGGGGTTTGCGCCTGGCGAAGGCCAGGCGTTTTGGTGCGCGCTTGCGCGTGCCGACCACAGATGCGGCGGGTCTCCCGCCGTGCCCACCTCAGACAATCAGCAAAGAGAGACGTAGTGCCCACGATCCAGCAGTTGGTCCGCAAGGGGCGGGCCGCCAAGGCCGGGAAGTCGAACACCCCGGCGCTCAAGGGGAGCCCGCAGCGGCGCGGAGTATGTACCCGCGTCTTCACCACAACTCCCAAGAAGCCGAATTCGGCCTTGCGGAAGGTGGCGCGCGTCAAGCTCTCCAACGGGATCGAGGTCACCGCCTACATCCCTGGCGTGGGGCATAACCTGCAGGAACACTCGATCGTTCTCGTCCGGGGCGGCCGCGTCAAGGACCTGCCGGGTGTGCGGTACAAGGTGGTCCGGGGTTCACTCGACGCGCAGGGCGTTCGAGATCGCAAGCAGGCGAGAAGCCGCTACGGAGCGAAGCGGGAGAAGGGCTGATGCCGCGCAAGGGCCCGGCCCCCAAGAGGCCGCTCATTCCTGACCCACTCCATGGTTCGACCCTGGTGACTCAGCTGGTCAACAAGGTGCTGCTCGATGGGAAGAAGTCCATCGCCCAGCAGATCGTCTACGGCGCCCTCGATGGCGCTGCGGCCAAGACCGGGACGGAGCCGGTCGTCGTGCTCAAGCGCGCGCTCGACAACATCCGCCCCGCCCTCGAGGTCAAGTCCCGCCGCGTGGGCGGCGCGACCTACCAGGTTCCTGTCGACGTCAAGCCTGCGCGTGCCACGACGCTGGCCCTGCGATGGCTTGTCGACTTCTCGCGCAACCGACGTGAGAAGACCATGCAGGACCGACTGATGAACGAGATCATCGACGCCTCGAACGGCCTGGGGGCCGCGGTCAAGCGCCGCGAGGACACCCATAAGATGGCCGAGGCCAACAGAGCTTTCGCCCACTACCGCTGGTAGTCTCAACACCACGCCGGGCCCTGTCGGCGTGGGCAACCTCCGAGAGATCAAGGATGTGCATCCGTGGCACTTGATGTGCTGACCGACCTGATCATGGTCCGCAATATAGGGATCATGGCGCACATTGACGCGGGCAAGACAACAGTCACCGAGCGCATCCTCTACTACACGGGCATCAACTACAAGATGGGCGAGACCCACGACGGCGCCTCGACCATGGACTGGATGGCTCAGGAGCAGGAGCGCGGCATTACCATCACGTCAGCCGCGACGACCTGCTTTTGGAAGGACCACCAGGTCAACATCATTGACACCCCAGGACACGTTGATTTCACGGTCGAGGTCGAGAGGTCATTGCGGATTCTCGACGGAGCCGTTGCAGTATTTGATGGGAAGGAAGGCGTCGAGCCCCAGTCGGAGACCGTTTGGCGGCAGGCAGACAAATACTCCGTACCCCGCATTTGCTTTGTCAACAAGATGGACAAACTGGGGGCTGACTTCTTCTTTACCGTCCAGACGATCATTGACCGCCTGGGCGCAACGCCTCTCGTCCTACAGCTTCCGATCGGCGCGGAGAAAGAGTTTGAGGGCGTCATCGACTTGCTGACGATGACGGCGCTCACCTGGGAGGGCGAGGTCGCCAAGGGCGAGAGCTTCGTCACCGGCGAGATCCCTGCGCACCTCGCCGAGCTCGCTGCCGACTACCGTGCCAAGCTCGTCGAGGCGGTCGCCGAGTCGGATGAGGACTTGGAGATCAAGTTCCTCGAGGGTGAAGAGATCACCATCGAGGAGATCAAGGCGGCGATCCGTCGGCTGACGATCGCGGGAAAGGCTTTTCCGGTCCTGTGCGGGTCGGCCTTCAAGAACAAGGGCGTCCAGCCGGTGCTCGACGCGGTCATCGACTACCTCCCCTCTCCTCTCGACATCCCACCTGTCCGGGGGGTGGACCCCCACCATCACGCACGAGGGCTCACTCGCGCTTCCGACGCTGGTGAGCCGTTCGCCGCGTTGGCTTTCAAGGTGGTTGCGCATCCCTTCTATGGGAAGCTCACCTACGTACGGGTTTACTCCGGCAAGGTCGCCCAGGGCGCCCAGGTGCTGAACTCGACGAAAGGCCGACGCGAGCGGATCGGCAAGCTCTTCCAGATGCATGCCAACAAGGAGAACCCGGTGGGCGAGATTGCCGCCGGACACATCTACGCCGTCATCGGCCTCAAAGACACGACGACGGGCGACACGCTCTGCGATCCTGGCCGCGGCATCATGCTGGAGTCGATGACGTTCCCCGAGCCTGTCCTGGAAGTCGCCATCGAGCCGCGGACGCGAGTGGACCAAGACAAGCTGTCGCTGGCGATCGGCAAGCTCGCCGAGGAGGACCCGACCTTCCAAGTTTCGCGGAACGAGGAAACGGGGCAGACGATCATCGCGGGGATGGGCGAGCTGCACCTGGACATCCTCGTGGACCGGATGCGCCGCGAACACAAGGTCGAGGCGAACGTCGGCAAGCCTCAGGTTGCCTACCGTGAGACCATCCGCAAGGCGGTCAAGAAGATCGACTACACCCACAAGAAGCAGACGGGCGGCGCGGGGCAGTACGCCAAGGTGCAGCTGAGGTTCGAGCCGCTTGACCTCGATGGGGACGTGACGTTCGAGTTCGCCAGCGAGGTGACGGGCGGGCGTGTGCCGCGCGAGTACATCCCCTCGGTCGAGGCGGGAATCCTCGACGCGATGACCTCAGGACCGCTCGCGGGCTATCCGGTCGTCGGTGTCAGGGCCGTTCTCGTGGACGGGGCGTATCACGACGTGGACTCTTCGGAGCTAGCTTTCCGTGTCGCAGGCTCGATGGTTTTCCGCGAAGGGGCGCGTCGAGCGGACCCCGCGCTCCTCGAACCAATCATGGATGTCGAGGTCAGGACCCCTGAGAACTACATGGGGGACGTCATCGGCGACCTCAACTCTCGCAGGGGCCACATCCAGTCCATGGAAGACGCTACCGGTGTCAAGGTGATTCGCGCGCTCGTACCGTTGTCTACTATGTTTGGATACGTTGGTGACTTGAGGTCGAAGACCCAAGGCCGAGCGGTGTACACCATGCAGTTTGACAGCTACGCTGAGGTGCCGCGTTCGGTCGCGGACGAGATCATAAGGAAGACCCGGGGCGAATGAGTCCCCTAAGGGCGAGAACAACGAAGGAACAACGAGCAGTCCTAGGAGGACCCAGTGGCGAAGGCCAAGTTCGAGCGGACCAAGCCGCACGTCAACATCGGTACCATCGGTCACGTCGACCACGGCAAGACAACCTTGACCGCGGCGATCACCCGTGTCTTGCATGAGGAGTTCCCCGATCTGAACCCCTTCACGCCGTTCGATGCGATCGACAAGGCGCCGGAGGAGAAGCAGCGCGGGATCACCATCAACATCGCGCACGTGGAGTACCAGACCGCCAAGCGGCACTACGCGCATGTCGATGCGCCCGGTCACGCTGACTACATCAAGAACATGATCACCGGGGCGGCCCAGATGGATGGCGCCATCCTCGTCGTCGGAGCCGATGACGGGCCGATGGCCCAGACCCGCGAGCACGTCCTGCTCGCCCGCCAGGTTGGCGTGCCGACGTTGCTCGTCGCGCTGAACAAGACCGACGCGGTGCCCGACGAGGAGATCCTCGAGCTTGTCGAGCTCGAAGTCCGCGAACTGCTGACCACGCAGGGCTTCGACGGCGACAACGCTCCTGTGGTCCGCGTCTCGGCTCTCAAGGCGCTGGAGGGTGACCCGGAGTGGACGCCGCAGATCAAGGAGCTCCTTGACGCGGTGGACGACTACATCCCCGAGCCGGTCCGTGACATGGACAAGCCGTTCCTCATGCCGATCGAGGACGTCTTCACGATCACAGGGCGCGGCACCGTCGTCACCGGCAAGGTCGACCGCGGCAAGCTGCCGATCAACTCCGATGTCGAGATCCTGGGGATCCGGCCCACCCAGAAGACGGTGTGCACGGGCATCGAGATGTTCCACAAGTCGATGGACGAGGCGTGGGCCGGCGAGAACTGCGGCCTGCTCCTGCGCGGCATCAAGCGCGAGGAAGTCGAGCGCGGCCAGGTCGTTGCCCGGCCCGGCACGATCACCCCGCACACCGAGTTCGAGGCTCAGGTCTACATCCTGACCAAGGACGAGGGCGGCCGCCACAACCCGTTCTACTCGAACTACCGCCCGCAGTTCTACTTCCGCACCACGGACGTCACGGGCGTCATCCAGCTGCCCGAGGGCACCGAGATGGTCATGCCCGGCGACAACACCGAGATGTCCGTCTCGCTGATCCAGCCGATCGCGATGGAAGAGGGCCTCGGCTTCGCCATCCGCGAGGGCGGGCGCACCGTCGGCTCCGGCCGAGTCATCAAGGTCATCAAGTAACTCCCACCGTGTCGGCGCCTGATGCGCCGGCGCGGCACAGTCTGGAGGGTCGGCCGCCACTTCGCGTGGCGGCCGACCCTTTTTTGCGCGTGGCGGACAGAAGGACACCCTGACATCCCGTAGCCTGGTCACCACGAGGGGCTGGTCGTCTCCGCACTGTGATGTGCCCGTGGCGAGCCCGTCCCACCGACTTCGGCCAAGGCTGGCCGGGTTTGAACGCACACGAAAGGACAACCGATGCTCAAACAGCAACGACGCCGAGCTACCGGCTCAGCTTGCGCTCTGGCGGCCGTCTTCGGCCTCGCTCTGACCGGACTCATCCCCGGTGCCGGAGCAGCCTACGCAGCGCCCCCACTTGTCACCGACCCTGCCCAGTACGTCAATGTCTTTGGCGGCACGGGCAACGGGGGAGGCCAGGTGGGAACGATCAACGATTTCCCCGGCCCGGCCATGCCCTTCGGCATGGTCCAGTTCGCTCCGGACACGAACGGCACGGGGACGGCGACGCAGGGAGCCTGGAGTTCGGGCCGCAACGGCTCGGGCTACCAGTGGACCCATCGCACGACTCGCGGCTTCTCCATGACCCACGCTTCTCAGGGCTGCTCGCTCGCCGGCGACATCCCCATCATTCCCACGACGTGGAACAACCTCACTGCCTCGTCTGGTGTCAACGCTATGTTCCAGCAGCGCCTGACCTATGCCAAGCCCTCTGGTGGGGTGACCTGGCCCAGGGACGGGATTGATGACGAGTACGGCGAGGTCGGCTACTACCGCCTCAACGGTGCTGACGCCAACAACAACAGGATCATCTCGGAGCTGGGTGCCACGACGCGCGGGGCCACGGCGACCTTCACCTATCCGGAAGGAGCAGCGGCGAACGTCGTGTTGCAGGCTTCAGCCCACAACAACTCCAGCAGCTACGGCTCGGCGATCAAGGTTGACCCCGCGACTGGGTATGTCTATGCCCGGGAGACCAGCGGCAACTTCTGCTCGAAGAACAACCGATACACGGTGTACTACGTACTGGCCTTCGATCGGGCGTGGTCAGGATTTGGAACGTGGAACTCCACGCTGACGGGCACGAACATCATGGTGGCCGATCGCACAGAAACAGAGGTGGCGTCGACCACGGCCCACCACGATCTCGGTGGTTACTTCACCTTCCCGACCGCAGCAAGCGGCCAGACGGTGGTGCGCGCCCGCATGGCGATCTCCTATGTCTCGTGGGAGAACGCCAAGCTCAACCTTGACACCGAGATTCCCACGCTCAGCGCGACGACTCTCAACACAGTGCGGGCCGCCAATCGCGCTGCCTGGAATAACCTGATCTTCTCGAAGATCAGGGTCTCCGAGCCGCTCGCGGACGGCCAGCTTCCGGCTGCCGATCCCTACCGCGACCTCAAGACCTTCTACACCGCCATGTACCACTCGGTCTCGCACCCGGCGGCGTTCTCCGACGTCAACGGGCAGTACATCGGCTTCGAGGGACCTGTGTCGAACGGGATACAGCCCAAGGTGCACAACACGAACGAGAAGCCCGCGGCTGGTGGTCGTCAACGCGTCCAGTACTCGATGGTGTCGGACTGGGATACTTTCCGCTGCCAGGTGGGGTTCATGGCGATGTTCTGGCCGGATATTGCCGCTGACCTCGCCCAAAGCGAAGTCAACGCAGCCGAGCAGATGGGCTCCTTCCCACAGTGGATGGTGGCGAACGCGACAACCAACCAGATGACGGGCGACAACGTTGCTCCGCTGATCGCCTCGATCTATGCCTTGGGCGGCACGGACTTCGAGGTCGACAAGGCTCTTGAGCTCCTCGTGGACGCCGCCATTGGTCCGAACGCTGGCTACTGGACGGGCGGAACCAACGAGTACTACGGCAACCGACTGCCGATGGTGCAAAGGCCCGGTGCCAAGCTGTACAACGACAAGCACTATGCCCCCCAGGCTCGCTGGTACCAGGCGGATCACGCCGTCACCGGGGCCTCCTACACCCAGGAGTACGCGGCGGACGACTTCGCTCTTAGCTTGCTTGCCGAGTCGCGCGCGGCGGCGCAGTCAAGCCAGACAACGGCCAGTAAGTACTCAGACTGGTCCCAGCACTTCAGGGATCGCTCTCACTGGTGGCTCAACGTCTACAACCCATCGGTCGACTTCGCCCAGCCTCGCGATCTCAACGGGAAGTTCCCCGAGGGCAATCCGCAGGCTCAGTACACTCCGGACACGACCAATGCCCTCCTCAACGCCTTTGGCTGGACCCACCCAGGTCAAAACCCGGATGGCTTCGGTCAGGTCGGCTTCGACGAGGGCAACACTGAGCAGTACACCTGGTACGTGCCGCACGATGCCGCGATGCTCATCAAGGCTTTGGGCGGGCCGGGCGCCGTTGAAGGCAGACTCGAATCCTTCTTCCGAGAGAAGAAGGTGGGTCCGCAGGTCAACGCAAGTGGTGGTCCCTACATGTTCGCGGGCAACGAGCCAAACTTCAACGCTCCGTGGCTGTTCAACTACACCGGGTCTCCGTGGAAGTCCTCCCGAGTTGTCGATGAGATGACCCAGGGCATCTTCGGGTACGGACCCAATGATGCTGCCCCAGGCAACGATGACCTCGGTGCCCAGTCGAGCCTCATGAACTTCCTGGGAATCGGCGCGGATCCGGTGACGCCTGGTGCCGACGTCATGGCCCTTAACACTCCGATGTTCGAGCAGGTCGTCCTGACGCTGCCCGACGGCCACAAGCTGGAGATCAACTCTCCCGGTGCGCAGTTCCAGCGGGACGCTCTCCAGCTGGACCCGAAAGACAGGAAGTACAAGTACATCTCCTCGATGAAGATTGACGGAGTGCCCCACCACGACTCGTGGTTCAAGTGGTCGGACATCCTCGGCAAGAACACCGTCATTGACTACACGGTCAGCGACAGCGAGGTGGGACTGACGTGGGCTTCGAAGCCTGAGAACTTCCCACCGTCGTGGTCGGAGGGCATCGCCGGAGTGCTGGCCAACCTCCAGCCTCTGGGGACCACGTTGCCGAACGTCATGGGGGCAGCTCCGGGCGCCTCGGCTTCCGGTCGCCTCGACGTCCAGCAGATGGGTTCGACCTCGGACACCTTCACCGTCGAGCTAGAGACTCCTACCCCCGGCATCACGTTGCGTGACGGACCCGTCATTGAGGGAACGTTCAACGAGACCGGCCGGGCGACTCTCGGGATCATCTTCAAGGTCAGCATGTGGACTGCTTCGGACATCTACCCCGTGACGCTCGTCATCGAGTCGGGCGGCACCGTGGTTCGGACCGAGGGCCACATCCGCGTCGCCAAGCCACAGTCACTGGAGGCCCAGCGCAACGTCGTGGGCTCCACGTACTACGCCGCAGCCCGCGGCCGATACAACGGGACCGCCAACAACACCTACCTGCGCGATGAACTCGACGACATCGGCTTCACCCCTCTGTCGGTCCACGATGTGACGGACGTTGATGGCGTGACCACGACATTTACGTGGCCCGGCGCCCCCCACTCCTATCCCGAATCCTTCGGCAACGGTGCTCAGTTCTCTGACATTCTCTTCGACCGTCCTGCCTCGCAGTTCTCGTTGGTCGGCACGAGTGTCAATGGCGCAACCACAACCTACGATGCCACGATTTGGCTCACTGACGGCACGAAGACTCGGTACGAGCGGCTGCCCATCAGCCTCAGCGACTGGCTTGCGCCATCGACCAGTGGCAGCGCGGGAGAAGGCACGCTCCAGCCGCGGTTTGACAACTCGAAGGTGTTCTACAACCGGTACTACAGCGTCTCGACGGCTAGTCCCTCAGGGGCCTATCCCAAGGACGAGACGACCGGCAAGACAGAGGACCCCTTCAAGAACAAGCCATGGCCCTACACCAACGTGATGCCGACTCTCACGGCCGCCTCGGTTCCCAACTGGACCACAGGTGGCGCCTACATGTGGGCCACGAAGACCTATCAAGCAGCAGAGGGCTGGAAGGTCTGGAAGATCACTGTTCCTCCGGGCAACTCGAGTGAGACGGGCGCACGGCAGAGGATCTGGGCCATCGCCCAGGACCGACCCACGCTGCAGGTTGACGTCGACTCGTTGGCTGTTGACGCTGGTGACCCGATCAACGTCACAGGTACCGGGTATGCGGCCAATGAGGAAGTCACCGTCTGGATCGCCTCGGAGCCTCCGGGCTGGGCCGTGATCAAGGCTGACAACCTCGGCAACATAGACGGTTCCGTTATGGTTCCGCGTTCGGCCGACATCGGAGAGGTCTCCGTCCTGGCCGAGGCTGCCTCGTTTATCGACCCAATCGAGGCGTCGCTCACCGTGACGGTGGAGGACGTCTTCGAGATGGACCCGGCGGTCTTCGCCAAGCAGGCAGTACCTGGCGGCGCGGTCAAGGTGACGGGCACCGGCTTCGACTACAACGAGACGGTTGTCGTGACCCTCGACGGGCAAGCCACCGCGTTTGATGCTGACGGCGACGGCGATTTCACGGGTGTCGTGGGCGCGCCGGATGTGGAAGGCCTCTACGACCTTGATGCCGTTGGCCTGCTCTCGGGCGCTGAGGCGACCACTCAGGTCGAAATCGTCGCGAGCCTTGTTGTCCCCGGCCCCACGGTGACGGTTCCCGGCCCCAACGTCCCGGTTCCCGGCCCCACGGTCGTCCTCCCCGGCCCGCCGCCTCCCATGGCTGGCGGGTTCAAGGTCGACACGGTCAAGGCCGCGCAGTCCGAGCTTCGGATGGTCCAGGGCAAGGCGGCTGCGATCGCGGTCAAGGCGTTCGACGCCAAGGGCAAGACGACCAGGATCAAGTTCTCGTCGAGCAAGCCGAAGGTGGCCAAGGTTTCGTCGTTCGGCAGAATCAAGGCTCTCAAGGCTGGAACGACCTTCATCAAGGCCGAGGCCGGCGGCAAGTTTGCGCTGATCAAGGTGATCGTTGTTGCCAAGAAGTCAGCAGCCAAGGTGACGTACCTCACGGCGAGCGTCCCGAAGGAGATGACGAAGGGTAGCGTCGCTTTCGTAGCGGGCAAGTACAAGTCCCAGGCCACAAAGGTCAAGGTCAGGTACTTCTCATCGGACGTGGACGTCGTCAAGATCGACAAGGTCGGTCGGATGAAGGCGGTCGGCGTCGGCACGGCCAAGATCAAGGTCACCGCCGGCAGCAAGACCAAGACGTACACCGTCAAGGTCACCTAACCCACTCACCGCGGGTGTCGGCCGCTCCCCGCGGCCGACACCCCCCACCCCGCGAAACTGCGGAAACCCGACAACTAACGGCGATGACAGCGCTCCAAGTTGTCGGGTTTTCGCATGCTCGCGGAGGTGCCTCACCCGCACCACCCCACCGCAACACAGACTGCGAGAGCCACTGCGACCCCCCCGACGCGCCCCCACAACCCATCACGCTGAGGGCAGAATCACAAGGTCAAACGGTGGTCAGAGTACGGTCATCGCGCGGTTAGCGCTGGCAGTGCCCCTTCTCTCGGTTACCATGATTCCCGAACCTCGCGAAAGGCACCCCGTTTCGCGGACGGGTTCGGCGCTAGTCCCTCCCGATTGGGAGCGCCTGCTACTTACGAGGAACGAGGAGACGGCAGCTGTGGGTATGTCTGCTGATACACAAGCAATGAGCGCTCGGCCATCCACTTTGGCCGACGTGGCACTGCGGGCGGGGGTCTCGTTGAAGACCGCCTCCCGCGCACTGAACGGTGAGCCCCATGTCGCCGAAGCCACCCGCGAGGAGGTCCGCAAGGCGGCCTCTGAGCTTGGCTATCGGCCCAACCCGGCGGCGATCGCCTTGGCGAAGGCCAAGCGGCGCAACCAGCAAGCGTCGGAGGCCAGTTCTCAGGATCTGACCCCCGCTCGCTGCACCGCATGCGGCGCCATCCTGTGACGTCCTCCCTCTGATCCCCCCGATCACGAGCGGCGAGAAGACACCTCGCCAGACGTCCCAGGAGCACCCCTATCACCGCTTGGGCTCCGGTGGCACCAAGCCACCGGAGCCCAAGCTCACCCCCCGCCACCCCCGACGGCACCCCGGCACACCCCCGCGCAGGCGCCAAGGACGGCGGCAACACGCCGCATCGGCGACCCCCCAGCCCCCGACCCCCCGACCCCCCACCCCCCCAACCCCCCCAACCCCCAAACCCACGCA
>WQYN01000022.1 GCA_009781225.1 Micrococcales bacterium
ACGTAGACCTGCTCACCGTCGTTGAGCCTCCGCGCGAGGTTGACTCGACCCACATCCGCCCCCGGCAGCACCCCGCCAGCGGATCGGACCGCGTCGTCCACCCGAGCCCCTGCCCACAGCCGAACAAGACCCGGCCGACTCACGGCCCCCGCGACATGGACCGCCAGCTGAGCCGAGGTGGGCACCCCCGCCCGAACTCCATCTCCCACGCCAGCCAACCTCGCCACGTCCCCACCACCCGACGACCCCGCCCCACCCGAAACCTCCCACGCCCCCGTCGACGCGAGACCAACCTCGCTAGCCAGCGACCCGTCATCGTCCATCCCGCGTCCAAACCACCACGTTGCCAGGAGCGCACCCGCAGCGACCAGGGCACATGCAACAAGGGCAGCCAGCGCCGCACGGGGTCCGACGAGCCAACGCACCACTCCTCGCACGCCTCCCCCCAGCATTCGCCCCCGCGAAGGCCGCCCCCGCGAAGGACTCCCCCGCGAAGGACTCCCCGAGTCCGCCTGCGAGGCCCGGTTCAGCGCTGCCCTCAGCCGAAGCCGTGCGACAACGTCACGCCCCTCCCCCACCTCCGCGCCCGGCGGCACGCGCACACCCTCAGGCGGCCCCGCACCGCCATCGTCCGCGGTGGGCGCGGGCCACACTACAGAGTCTTGCTTCCTGCGAGCCATCCTCAGACGCTAAGCCGACCCGCAACACCCCCCTAACCGGCCAGTGGATAACCCCGACGGCAAGCGCTGCCAGCCCCCACCCTGCCCCTCACAAAGGAACGATCGACACCAGCCCCGGCGGCCGCACGATTACCTTGCGCACCCCACGCCCCTCGAGCGCCCGCTGCACCGCGGCATCCGCCAGCGCAATCGCCTCCAGCTCCTCGCCCGTCACCGACGGCGACACGGACAGCCGAGCCCGCACCTTCCCCTGGATCTGGACAATCGCCGTCACCGACTCCTCAACCAGGTACTCCTCCTTAGCCACCGGGAACGCCGAGCGAATCAGCGACCGACCATGCCCCAGCCGCGCCCACAACTCCTCCGCGATATGCGGCGCAAACGGCGCGACCATGAGCACGAGCGCCTCCGCCACCTCCCGAGGCACCTCCTCCAGCCCGGTCAGGTGGTTGTTCAGCACAATCATCGAGGCCAGCGCCGTATTGAAGCGCATCTCCTCCATCTCGCCGCGCACCGCCCGGATCGCCTTGTGCATGACCCGCAGCGTCTCCTCAGACGCCGGCGCGTTAGTAACCCGGCACTCCCCCGTCTCCTCGTCCACCACGTTGCGCCACAGCCGCTGCAAAAAGCGCATTGACCCCACGACCGACCGCGTGTCCCACGGCCGCGAGACATCCAGCGGCCCCATCGACATCTCATAAACCCGCAGCGTGTCAGCCCCGTAAGCGGCATACATGTCATCGGGCGTCACCATGTTCTTCAGCGACTTGCCCATCTTCCCGTACTCCTGGGTCACCTCCGCGCCCTGCCAGAAGAAGGCCCCATCCGCCTCCGCCACCTCGTCGGCTGGCACATACTGCCCGCGCGCATCCTTGTACGCGTGAGCTTGGATGTAGCCCTGGTTGAACAGCGTGCCAAAGGGCTCGGGCGAGGAGACATGCCCCAGGTCATAGAGCACTTTGTGCCAGAACCTCGCGTAGAGCAGGTGGAGGACAGCGTGCTCCACCCCACCCACGTACAGGTCCACGCCCCCCGCTTCCCGCCCCGGCCGCGGCCCCATCCAATACTCATCGAGCTCGCGAACGATGGCGTCCCCCGCCTCGCGCGGATCGGCGTACCTCAGGTAGTACCAGCAGCTCCCCGCCCAGTTCGGCATCGTGTTCGTGTCGCGGCGATAGGCCTGCCGCCCCTCCCCCAGGTCGAGTTCGACCTCGACCCAACTCTCGTTGCGCGACAGCGGCGTCTCGGGTTCGGACTCAGCATCCTGCGGGTCGAAGGTTCGCGGCGAGTAGTCGGCGACCTCCGGCAGGTCGACAGGCAGCAACTCCTCCGGCAGCCCGATCGGCTGGCCATCAGCCCCGTAGACCACGGGGAACGGCTCGCCCCAGTACCGCTGCCGCGAGAACAGCCAGTCCCGCAGCCGATAGGTGGTCGTCGCCCGCCCCGCGCCCTTGCCCTCCAGCCAGGCTGTCATTGTCGCCTTGGCCTGCGCCATTGCCATGCCATTGAGGCTGATCTCGTCGTTGGCAGAGTTGATTGACTCGCCTTCTCCCGTCCAAGCTCCCCCTTCGAAGGACGATGGCGGCGCAACCGTCCGCACATGAGGCAAGCCATAGGTGGCAGCGAACTCCCAGTCCCTCTCGTCCTCGGCTGGGACCGCCATGATGGCCCCGGTCCCGTAGCCCATCAGGACATAGTCGGCCGTGAAGATGGGGATGGGACGCCCCGTCGCGGGGTTGATCGCGTCGATCCCGGTGTAGACACCGGTCTTCTCCCGTCCCTCAGCGACGCGCTCAGCCTGGGTCTTGCCCTGGGCTGCGGTGACATAGGCCGCAACGGCCTCCTGAGGGGTGGCAGCGCCATCGGTCCACCGGGGGTCAACCCCCTCGGGCCACGCCTGCGGGACTCCTAGGGCCAGGAGCGGATGCTCGGGCGAGACGACCATGAAAGTGGCCCCGAACAGCGTGTCTGGCCGGGTGGTGAAGACGGTGATGGGCTCAAGGTGCGGGACGTCATCGTCCGTGGGGGCAATCTCAAAATCCACGAAGGCGCCGTCCGAGCGGCCGATCCAATTGCGCTGCATCGTCTTGACCTTCTCGGGCCAGTCGATGGCGGCGAGATCCTCGTCAAGGCGATCGGCGTAGGCGGTGATGCGAAGCATCCACTGGCGGAGTTTGCGCTGGAAGACGGGGAAATTGCCGCGTTCGGAGCGGCCGTCGGCGGTGACCTCTTCATTGGCGAGGACCGTGCCCAGGCCGGGTGCCCAGTTGACGGGGGCGTCGGAGACGTAGGCGAGACGGTAGTCGGAGAGGATGGCGCGGCGCTCAGCAGCGGTGAGGTCTGCCCAGGCGCGGGCGTCGGGGGTGGCGCGCAGGCCACTTTCGAACTGGGCGATGAGTTCGGCGATCGGGCGGGCGCGGCCTAGTCCGCCGTCGGGGCGTGGGGCGGTCGGGTCGTACCAGGAGTTGAAGATCTGCAGGAAAATCCACTGGGTCCAGCGCACATAGTCGGGGTCGGTCGTCGCGAAGCTGCGGCGCGGGTCGTGGGCCAGGCCAAGGCGGCGGAGCTGGACTCGCATCGTCGCGATGTTCTGCTCGGTGGTCAGGCGCGGATGCTGGCCGGTGAGGACCGCGTACTGCTCAGCGGGCAAGCCAAAGGCGTCGAAGCCCAGGGCGTGAAGCACGTTATCGCCCAACATCCTGCGGAAACGACCGACGACATCGGTGGCGATGTACCCGAGAGGATGGCCCACGTGCAAGCCCTTGCCTGACGGGTAGGGGAACATGTCGAGGACGTAGTACTTGCTGCCCGCAGGGTCGGCGTGCTGGCCGTCGCCGTCGGTGAGATCGCCGACCGGGTTGGCGGTCCACAACGTCCCCTTGTCCTCCCACTGGTCCTGCCAATGGCGCTCGATTTGCTCGGCAAGCGCCGCGCTGTACCGGAAGTCAGGCTCGCCTGGACCCGGAGGTGCTGGTGTCAGTGGTGTAAACACTCACCAAGGCTACTCGACGAGGTCCCCACGGCCGAGGAACCCTGGGGTCCACGGGGTTGTGGGGAGGGCGGAGGGGACTAGGCGGGCGATGAGTTGGTGGGGGGTGACGGGTTCGTGGGGGGCGGCTAGGCCGAGGCTGGCGGCGATGAGGGTAAGGGCTTGGGGAGGGGTGATACCAAGAGCGGACAGGTCGGAGAGGGTGACGGCTCCATGCCTCTTGGCCAGGCGTTTGCCGTCGGGACCCAGGGCAAGGGGGACGTGGATCCACTGGGCCGGCCAGGCGCCATCGTCCGTGCCTGTCAGGAGAGAGGCTAGGTAGGCCTGGCGAGGAGCCGAGGTGAGGAGGTCATCGGCGCGAAGGACCTGGTCGACGCCTTGGGCCAGGTCATCGACGATCACGGCGAGGTTGTAGGCGACCATGCCGTCGCCGCGCAGGAGAACAAAGTCGTCGACAACTCCTGTGTGTTCGCCGCACAGGAGGTCGTTCACGGTGACCGCGCGGCCGTCGCTGCGCAGGCGAAGGGCGGGGGCGCGGCCGAGTGGAAGGGCGGCGGTCAGCTCAGCGACGCGGTCGGCGGGCAGGTCGCGGCAGGTGCCGGGGTAGGCGCCGGGCGGGGAATGGGGGGCGCGGGGGGCTTGGAGGATGTCGCGGCGGGTACAAAAGCACGGGTAGACCAGGTCAGCTGCGGCCAGAGAGTCGATGGCGGCGTCGTAGGCGGCGCGACGATCTGACTGGTAGACGGGCGGGCCATCCCATTCCAGTCCGAGGGCCGCAAGGTCGGCAATCTGGCGGTCTGCGCAGTCGCGACTCGAACGCGGGGTGTCGAGGTCTTCGACGCGCAGGAGCGCGGCCCGTCCGGAGGCTCGGGCGAACAGCCAGGCGAGAAGGGCGGTGCGCAGGTTCCCCAGGTGGAGGTCGCCGCTCGGACTCGGCGCGAACCGACCAGCCCCGCCCGTCCCCATCAGTACCGAATCGAGTGGGCGAGGAACCTCAGCACGGCGCTGACACGGGGGTTGACTTCCTCGGAGCTGATGGAAAAGGTCCGGTAGATCGCCAGCAGGTGGTTCTCCACGGTCCGGCGGGAAAGGCCCAGCCGGTCGGCGACCTGGACGTTGGAGAACCCTTCCGAGATCAGCCGCAGGACGGCAAACTGTTGGGCTGTCAACGCCTCGAAGGGGTCAGCGACATCAATGGCCGCAGATCGGGGGCCCGGCACGTTGTCCGGCCCGGTCGCGGCGGCGTGGATCGTCGCCACAAGGTCATCGGCGCCCGATTGAGAGAGCTTGGAGATGTGCGACCACGGACGGCGCATATGCCGCTCGGTGGTCTCGATGATCGAGTGGACGTCGTGACGCGTCACCGTAACCACCGAAAGCTGCGGGTCCGCACGCTGAAGTTCGAGCGCCAGGGTCACTCCGTTCCCGTCGGGCAGATCGACCTCAATGGCCAGGACATCCATCCACGTGGTGCGCATCTGCGAGCGCGCTTCGGCGCAGGTTTCGGCGGCAAGGACGGTACGCATCCCATCGGTTCGATCCACTGCCTCGGCCATGAGCGTCCGCATGAGGCGCTCCGGCTCGACGATGGCGACCCTGATGTCGGAGTTCGGCTGGCGGTGAGCGAATGCCGGAGGACGCGTGATGGCAGCAACTCCGGCGTAGGGCGTCGGAGGAACTCGGCCCACCCGGATTCCTGCTGTTCTTATCCCCCCGGTCCGGGGGGCTGGGACCGCCCGGCCCCTGATCGAGGGGGCACCGAGCCCGGGCGCCTCGCGCCGCCCGAGATGGCCCGCCTGGCCCTGAACGCGGACAACTCGCCGAGCCGGCGGAAGCGGAGCTTGCCGAGGCTGCCCAGGAACCTGCCCAGGAGGAACAGCCGAAGACTCGGGCGGCCGGGGAGGGACAATGCGAATGCCACGCGAAGCGGTGGGGGCACCCTCACCACGTCTTTTGGGGGCTGGAGGAGAAGCGTCAGACAAGGCGGTGATCTCCCAAGGGGTCTTTGACAAGTTGGCGGGCGAGGATCTCGGCGCGGCGGGTCTTGCCCAGCTTGGATAAGGCACCCACGGCGATCCGTCGACACATCGCCAACCGCGTCGGTGTTCCTTCGGCCGCAACAAGCCGTTCGGCCTCCATGCAGTAGGACAGGGACATGGCGTGTTCCCCACCCAGGAAGCACAGGTAGGCGGCTACGAGCAGGGCCTCGGAGAGCGAATAGGGGTGCTCGGCCCGGGTGATCGTTACATGGGCATTGATCCGCTGCAGCGCCCGCCTTGCCTGCCCGGTCAGCCACAGCGTCTGAACCGCGTTTACCCTGACCTGGGCGCGGTACCGATCGGCCATGTCCGTGTTGATGACGACGAATCCGTCATCCGGCATGATGACCTCGGCCTCCTCCATGGTCCGAAGAGCCGCCGAGTAGTCCTCCTTCTTCACCTCGATGAGGGCTCGGAGGTTGAGAAGAAGCGCATGCATCCCAGAGGCGTCGGCATCGGAGACAACAAAGTCTCTCTGAGCTTCAATCGCCCCCCTCCACAGTTCTGCAAACAGGCGGTGGGCGGCCCCCAGATCGCCCAGGCGCTTGATGAACAGCGCGAGCCGGCGCAGATGAATGAAGAAGGCTCCTCCCGGCGCCTTGACCAGGTCCAAAGCCTCGTCGAGCAGCTGGAGCGACCGTGTCGGATCGTCGAGAGAGCACATGGTCGCCACGCCCACCGCCAGCCGGGCGTGGTCAACCGACCGAACGGCCGCGCCGACCCCTCGGGCCAGTGAGAGCGCCGCATCGTTGTCCCCCGTGAGAACCAGGAGGGTCTCGAGGTCAGCGGAGACCTCCTCGCTCGTTTTCTTCCCGGCCTCCCAAGCACGCACGCAGGCATCAAAGGCGGCGGGCTGCTTCTCGCGCAACGTGGCCCAACGCTCGACAAGACCGGGGTTTCGCTCGAGTGAGCCGCGAAAGAGCAGGGCCGGGTCGCGCCATCGTCTGAGTCCTAGATCAATGAGATATGCGGGGACTTCGATGACACTCTGGGCGGGAACGGCCGGCAAGGCAGCCACCTGGGCGCGGCGCACCAAGGGGTAGGGAAGGTCGGCAGTGAGGTCGTCCAAGAGTTCTCGGGCGAAGTCGACGTGCGGCAGTACTAGCGGTGTCATTCGACCGCCCCCTGGGTCCAGGGCGCGAGGCATTCGGCGACTCTCAATTGCGGTGCCTCGCCAAGGAAGATGACGATCTCCTCGACGCTCATCTCATCCATTGACCTGCCCCTCTCCTTCGCACCTCCCAACTTACTTTGTCTCGCCTGACTTGGCCAGTTTCCCCAGGTAGTTTCGCTCCAACACAAGGTCGGCGTGGACCTCTCCGCCGACAACAAACCGTCGCGTGCCGACCGGCTCGAACCCCATCTTCCGGTAAAAGGCCTGGGCGCGAGTGTTGCGCCCATTGACCCCCAGCCACATACCTGCCGCCCCGCATCGGGCAGCCTCCTCAATACTGGCCTGCACAAGGAGCCTCGCCACCGGCGTTCCGTGGCAGGAGGGCAGCACATAGCACTTCGAAAGCTCCGAGGTGGGCCGCGCCGTGATCGCTTCTATCACCGCCGGATCCGTGGGCTCGTCGAGGTAGATCAGCGTGTAGCCGACCAGGTCACCCTCGGTATTCTCCGCAACAAAGATGCGCGCCTGGGCGCTGGCGGCGGCCGCTTGAAAGGTCTCGGCGGTCAGGTGGCGGGCAACGTGCGCCTCGATGTCAGCCTTGAGCGTCCCAGGGGGGCAGGCGAGAGGGAACGTCGCCTGGGCAAGGACTGCGAGCCGATCGGCGTCCCGCGCCATACCAGCGCGCACGATGACGTCACGTGAGTCGCGCAGCTGCACCGCGCCATCGTAGCCTGCCAGGCGCTATTTCGCGGAGGTCTTCCCGGAGGCGCGGGCGGGGACCACACGCACAGTTGGGTCTGCCGCATCAGCGGCGTTGGGGGTCACGGTGACGGTGTACTTCTGAGCCGACTTGGCCGACGGCACCTTCACTGAGAACTTGCCGTTGGCCTTGACCCGGGCCGTCATGCTCTTCTTACCGAGCGAGACCTTGACGGTGTAATCCGAGGGGGAGGCCCCCTCGAGAGCCACCTTTCCGCTGATCGTCGTCCCCTTGGCCTTTTGTGCAACCGCCTTCTTGACCGTGGGAGTCGGGACGTAGGCCGAGAGCTTGAAGGAGGAGCCCAGAGAGGCAAAGGCGCTCGCGCCGTCCTCGCCCGTAAGGGGATGGACGCCGGTGAGGATCATCTGCTCGGGCGATTCCTTCATGATCTTCCGCAAGGCATCTTGCTGGTCGGTCGGATACATGGGGAGCATCTCGTCGAGGAACCTCTTGACCTGGGTGCTGAAGTCGCAGGACTTGGGTCCATCGCCGTCGCGCAGACGGTAGGAACCAAAGGAGAGAATCCCGACCGCGTAGCGGCCTGAGACCACGGGAGCGCCCGAGTCGCCCGGACCTGAGCACATCGTGGTGGCGAAGCCGTTGACACGAGGCCTGTTGACATCGGCCAGCTCGTATTCCCGAGGCAGCGCCTTGATCTGTCCGCAGGTCCATCCGGTGGTGGCGCCAGACTTGCACACCGTCGCACCGACGATTGGGTTGACGACGCCGCGGATGGGAAGGGAGGAGGAGCCGGACCACTTCTTGACTCGCGCCGGCGCCGTGGCCTTGCCGTTCTGGGCGTTGATCACCGCGAAGTCGGAGCCACGTCCGTAGTTGGACCGGGAGAAGCGTCCCAGCGACTTGTCGGGAGTTCCATGGGTGGAGAAGGGTCGCGTGCCCGCCATCGTCGTCGTTTTGACACGGCCGGTGTGGTCGCAGTGACCAGCGGTGAGCGCGATGGACTTGCCCTTGGAGTTGTGACCCCAGAAGGCGAGAGTGCACACCGACCAGTCGGCGGTCACGTACGCCGAGCCGGCGTCTGGCAGCTTGGAAGACTTGCGTGCGGCGGCGAAGGGTCCCATGATCAACGACGGGTTCAGGTGGCCGATCATCGGGGTGAGGATCGGCGGAACCGGAGGCTCAGGAAGGGGTTCGGGCCGGGGGACCGCGTCGGTTTGTGCGCCGAGTCGGTCAGCCAGCTCGCGGACCCTCTTTTCTTGAGCCGCGGTATCGACGTTGATGATCAGGTGGCCGTCAGCGTCCACCTCGATGGCGTCTTCACCTAAGCCCACGGCCTTGAGGTCCGGAAGGATCGCGGTCGCGGCCGCGGCGGCATCCGCCTGCCTGAGGTAGGAGTCACCGTCGATTCCGACGTCGCGAGCAAGTGCCCCGACCAAGGAGTCGGGCAGTCCCTCGGCGTCAAGATCCGACGGCGCGCCGAAGTCGAGACTGATCGATGTGGCTGATGGTTCTGTCACCGAGGTCCGCGCTGTGCTAGCGACACCCTTCGCGGGATTCTCGAAAACGGTGGGGGAGGCTGAAAGCCCCGCCGGAGCCGAGGAGAGCACCAGACTCGCGGCGACGAGCAGAGACGGAGAGGCGAGCACCATCCATCACCACCTTTCTTGCGTCCGGGGACCAAGCGCACACGGCCGGGCGACCGTAGCGGGGGCGGTGGGGCGGGAGCTCGTGACCCAGGGACGCGCGCTGAGGGAAGGCAGCGCCCGGCTGTCCGAGGGGCTGGACCTGGGTCGTTACCTGTCCAACGGAGAGACCGTGGCAGCTCTTTCCTTAATAAGAAAATGTGACGTAGATCACACAATTCCGTCCGGACTGTGGTTTCTCAGCGCACCCGGCCCTTGACGAGGACGGACTTTTGGTACCGTTCGCCCGCGATCCGAACCTGGACGGAGTAGGAGTCCCGGCTCGTGACTCCCTTGATGGTGGCGGTGAAGACGCCCTTGTTGTTCGGTCGAACCTTGACAGCCTTTCCCCTCGCCTTGACCGTCACGACGAACTTGGTGGGGTCTAGGCCGTTGGGCTTGACGCGACCCTTGATTGTCGTTGTCTTCGCCGATGCCTTGGCCGAGGTGACCCGCGGCTTGGGGACCGAAACTGCGAGTCGGAATCGATTGCCGAGCTTACCCAGGGCCGTGTCACTCTCACCCAAGAGAGGGACAACCCCGGTGAGGATCATGTGGTGCGGGTTCGTGCTCATGGTCGCCCGCAGAGTCTCATGAGCGTTCGCCGGGTAGGAATTCAGAGCCGACTGGAGGAATCGAGCGCGCTGGACCGGCAACCCACAGGCGCCGGGAACGTCGGCGTCGCGAATGTCGAAGGAGCCGAAGGACAGGACTCCCACTGCGTAGCGCCCTGAGACCACGGGGGCCCCGGAGTCTCCCGATCCCGAACACATGGAGGTCGCGAACCCGTTGACACGAGGCATCCCGACATCAGCCAGGGAGTAGGACCGAGGAAGCTCGGTGATGACGCCGCAGGTCCACCCGGTGCGAGCGCCGGCCTTGCACACCGGTGCACCAACGATGGGCTCAATGGCGCCGATGATCGGAAGTCGCTTCGAGCCGTTCCACATGTGGAGGCTCGCGCTGATCTTCGCCTTCTTCTTGGCCTTGATAAGGGCGACGTCTTGGCCGTCTCCGTAATGCCGGGCCGTGATCTTTCCGAAAGAAGAGTCTCCTGCCTCGCCGGCCTGCCGCCACGGGTTCTTCAGTCGCATCTGGCTGACGCGCGATCCTACGGTGGCGCAGTGGCCAGCAGTCAGGGCCACTGGCTGGCCTTTGGGGTTGTATCCCCAAAAGGCAAGCGTGCAGGTCAGCCAGTCTGAGGTGACGAACTTCGAGCCGGCCGGGGGGGCTGCGTTCAGGGGGACCACAAAGGGGTCGAGGGCCTCGGAGTTGGAAACCGTCTTGGCCACGGGCGTTGCGCCGAGGCGGGCAACCTGCTCGGCCTGGAGCTCGGTGTCGACCCGGACGATGATCGTCTCGGCATCGACCATCTCGACGTCGCTCGTCGAGATTCCTTCGATGGCGTGGGCGATCTCGGCAGCGCGATGGGCGGTGTCGCCGGCCGCGACGTACTGCTCGGGGGTCAGACCGAGGTCCCGCCTGACGGCTGCTGCGAGGTCAACGGGAACGTCTGAGTCGCCGTGGGGGTTGAGTGCCTGCGCCGTAATCGGGGCAGCAAGGGCGGGGGTGGAAGTCAAGGGCTGCGTCGCCATCGGCAGTGCTAGGGCCACGCCAATCGCCATCGGCAGAAGCTTCCTGGGGCGGTACATCGAACTCCTCATTTGGGGGGTCGCGTGCGAGTGGTCATCACCTGCGACAACCCCCCCAAGAGGAGGCCCATTCCGTCACGCGGGACAATTCAGCCACGCGCGAACACGGCACGCTTTCAGCGAAGGAAGTTCGTGGTCAGACGCGCAAAAGGGTCATTGACCAGCGAGGAATAACTAGAGCAACTAAGCGATACGGCGGGGTAAGTAAAGGCGGCGGATCCAGTAGGTCCCCATAGCAGCCAGGCCCGCGGTGCCGGATGCAACCAGGCTCCACCCAACAACGATCCGGGAGTTCGCCGGAGGGCTGGCCTGAGGAGGCTCAGGGTCGGTCGGCGTGGGAAGGGGATTCTTCGACGGAGCGGCTAACGCGGGCGGCGGCGCGGCCGTCGTGACCTCGGGAGGAGTCGCAAGGAGGGTCTCGAAGGGCGTGGGCTCTTCGGTCGGCACGACCGGAGGAGTGAACGTCGGCGTGAACGTCGGCAAGGGCGGAGGTGTGGCCAGCGGCGTGGCAATCGGCGTGTACGTCGGCGTGGGCCTCGGCGTCCAACTGGGGAGCGGCGTTCTCGTAGGAGTCGGAGACGGCGTCCAAACCACCGTGGGAGTCTTCGTCGGGGTCTTTGACTTCGTCGGAGTCGCGCTCGGCTTCTTGGTCGGCGTCGCGGTTGCCGTCTTCGGGGGAAGAGAAGGAGAGGGAGTGAAGACGACGTCAGGATCGTAGCGGGCATACAGGGTCTTGGCCCCCGATGACCCCGCGAGGATCTGAGTCACACGATCCCCCCTCGTCACGTCAGTGAACCATCCGAGGAAGGTGTAGCCAATACGCGTGGGAGGCGGAACCAACGTGATCGTCGCCGATTCGACGGTGTAGAAAGCTGGGTTCGTGCTCCGATCGGCCCCCACGTAGGTGATGGAGTACTGAACCGGCGTCCACACCGCCTTGAGTTCGACATCCGCCGCCCCGACCGTCAGCGTTGCGCCCGGCTGGAGGACCGCCCCTTCAGCCGTCTCCCAGCCCACAAAGCTGTAGTTCGAGCGCGCAGGGACCGATGCCAGACCGGAGGGCAGAACCACAGCCGTCTCCCCGGGAATATAGGTCGACGAATCGTGCGGAATGTTGATCGCCACGGCCTCCGAGGCATAGCGCACCGCCAAGAGCGGAGCAAAGCAGGCCCAGAGGTCAACATCAGCGCTCGTCCCGTAGGAAATACGCGTCACCTTCTCGGCGCAGGCGTTCGAGGACGCCCATCCTGTGAACCGGAACCCAGGCCGCTCCACCGGGTCGCGCAACGTCACATCATTCGTCACCGCCGTGACGAACGCTGGGTTCGCCGCGTTGTTCTCACTCGCCTCAATCCCGTGATACCTCACGGCAAATGGACGATGGCGGAGCATAAGCTTCGTCGCAATCCCACCCGGGGCTGCATCCGTGACAAGCTCACGCAGCGGATCGGCCTGGAGGAAGGCGGCGAGATCCACGGCATCAAACCCACCCAAGCTCACATCCGTCCGAGCAACGACCACCGATGCTGCCGGATCGAAGCGAGAGAAGTATGGGATCACTTCGAAGGGCACCGTTGCCCCAGCCATGTGACCCATCACCACGGGAGCACTCGCCTCGTTAAACGCGCTCACGCCGTTTCCGTTGAGGAACACCACGTTCCCCGCGAGTTTGAGGCTCCCCGCCTCGTTGACCACACCGGACGTGCCTTCCGGCCCGCCGGTGTTGGGGGTCTTGCCGATGGTGGCCCCAGATCCCAACGCCAGCTCTCCCGCATCTCCGACCCATGCGGCACCGGCTCGGCCCGCGCGATTCCCATCAATGGCCGCATCACCCACGGTGACCGAGCAGACGTTGGCTTGCTCTCCGAAGACGACAATTCCCCCACCGACGTCGGCTTGGTTTCCCCTAACAACGGGCGGAGGGGCCTCGCGAAGGCCCTCGGGCGGCGGCGCGCCACCCAGCACAACGTTCCCGCAGGTCTTGTAGTTGATCTCGTAGGTGGCGACGATTCCCCCGCCGTAGCTCAGCCTGTCCGCCGGCATGTCGAAGCCGTTTTCCGCGACCTCGCCCCCGAGGATCTGCACCGACCCCAGCGCAAGGATGCCCGCTCCCATGGCGAGCGGCGCGGTGCCAAGCTGAAGCTGGCTCGTCAAGTTGGACGCAATGACCTTGTTGCCGGAGATCTGTCCGGCCTCCATGATGAGTTCGCCTCGGGGGTTGACGAGGACGCCAGCCCCTCCGGGCACCCGCTCACCTGGGCGGACGGTCAGTTCGTTGGAGTCGATCGAGGCGCTGGGTGAACGAAGTGTCACCTTACCGTTGGCGATGACGCCCCGCGAGCCGTTTCCTGTAAGACGCGCCCCGTCATCGAGGACCAGCTGCGCCCCGAGGTTCACGATGACCAGCGCGGAGTCGACGGGAAGCTCCCGCTGGGCGCCCCCACTGATCACCGAGTTCTTGATAATGAGGCCGAAATTGGGCTCGAGCGTGATCAACGGACCCGAGAAGTTCGAGGCCCGGAGGACCTCGGCCCCCCTCAATTCGACCCACACCGTTTGCTCGGTCCCGGCGGGTGCCATCAGCACCGCAGTCGAGGTGATCTCGCAGGCCTCCGTCAGCGTCAGGACGGCTGGCGCATCGAGACCGGGCGGAGAGGTCTCGAGGAGCGTAGCGATCTGCGAGGTCAAGCTACACGGGGGGGCGGCCTCGGAGGACTCCATAGGGGTCAGGAGACCGACGAGCGCAAGCGCAGCGGCCGTTCCAACGGCCAACCTGCTCCACACGGGGCGCATGTATTCATCCCTCCATTGACAGGTCCTACAAGCGTAGATCCTGCCGTTTGAACAAGTCGTCGGCAATGGTCAGGACCGTGCTGGTTGCACGGCCATGCAGCTGTGGTTCGACAGTTTAGCGCGCGAATTCTCGGAACGTAGGTACTTCTACCCTATTACCCGAGTATTTTTTCTCATGTGGCGGGTGAACAGCGAGGTAGGCAGCATCCGAGCCTGCCAACGTCGTCGGCGCGTCGCGCCATCGTGCATCGCGGTCAGGATCGTGACGATCTCCGCACGTGCTGGTAGGAGCGTTGTATCCGGCGGCGGAGGGGCGAAGGAGACGTCTTCGACGGCGCGAATCAGGCGTGCCAAGGCGGCCTTCGCGGTGCCTGCGCCAGGAGTGAAAAGTTGGTCAAGACGCTCGGCCAGCTCGCGTGGCGTCGAGAGGTTTCCCCCCTCGAGCCCCAGATCGCGAGCGCTGTCGCCGACCTCCCGCCAGGCCGCGGCTAGCCACCCGTCATGGCCCGCTCGACCCAGGCGACGACGCCGACGCGCCAGACGGATTGTCGCAGGAGTGCTGGCCAGGGCCGCAACTCCCGCGATGAAGAGGCCGGCCCAGGCAAGACCAGCCAAGAACCCGTTCCCCGCATTCCCAGTCCCGCCTCCCGGCGCGCCGGACGCAGAGGGCGAGGGTCTGGGCGGCTGGCTCGAGCGCGTCGTCGTTGGCGTGGGCCGCACCGTTTCATCGGGGCCGGGAAGGGTGCCGGATCCGGAGAACCCCGAGGAGGACACGCCTCGGCCAGGGGTCGGCTCATAGGACCGCCAACCAAAGCCATCGATGAAGAGCTCAGGCCAGGCGTGCAGGTCCCGCCCTAGATAGACGTAGGTCCGCCGTCCCGAGACATCAGCCTCCAACTTCTTGGCCGGCAGGAATCCCATGGCGATACGAGAGGGAATCCCGAGTTCTCGGGCCATGATCGCCATCGCCGCGGCGTAGTGAATGCAGTAACCCTCCTTGACGTCAAGGAATTTGGCAATGGCCTCCAGAGAGTCGCCGTCGAACTCCCCGACCACAGGGGTGCGTGTCGAGTAGGCGAATGGCTCGGACAGAAGGTATTCCTCCAGGAGGGCGCCGGCAAGCGCGGGGATGGACTGGTACTGGCCCGCCACCTCTAGGGCAGTCTGGGTGAGGATGAAGGGTCGGTTTCGGGGCAGGGCGAGATCGGGTTGAAGGTATTCGGGCAGCTCAGGCGGGTCCCCACCGATCGCAACTTTCCCGGACTTGTCGGAGGAAGAAGCGCGGAGGGTGATCTCCCCATCGGGCCCCACGACGATGCCCGACGCCAAATCCGCTCCCCGGTCCACCGGCGCGAACGAGATCCACGAGGAGTCGCTCTCCTCGCCGGGCCCCACGATCCCCGGGAGCACCCACTCCACCACGGAGTACTTCTCCCCCTGGGCCTGCCCGCCCCCTTCGATCGCCCCGTCCTCGGAGGACACCTCCCACTCCCGCGTCAACCCCCGAATCTCCTGGACGCTGACCGGCACCGGCAAGAACTCCGAGGGGAACCGCGTCACGTCGATCACCATCGACTTGCGCATCGCGCCCTCGGTCGGGAGGTCTCTTGGCGGATACTCGATCACCCCGTCCCGCGACACAGCGACCGGCGCGCGTTGAGACTCGCGCCGTTTCCACGACTCACCCGTGAAGTCGTTGAGCGTCATGAGCTTGAGGTAGGAAGGATCGCCCACGACCTCGACCCGCAGCGCCTCCTTATTTGTGCGCCGCACCAGATTCCGCCCGAGGTCCATGAGAGGATCCAGCCCACTGGCGATGTAGAAGCTCTGAGGGAAGACCTCAACGAGCGGCCCGTGGTCGAAACCATGCTTGTCGACCCTCTCCCCAACGAGCCACGCACTCCCACCCACCAGTGCCAACACACACAGTCCCCCGGCAAACCGCGCCATCGACGCCCGGCGATCACTGCGCGCCTTCCCATCGCGCCAGACCCACCGTTTCCCCGTCTTTGGCGTCGCCGCCCACAAGACGAGCAGAACGCAGGCCGCACAGGCCGCCACCCCGGCGTACAACACCCCCGTTACGACAAAGGCCGCCGGAATCATGCAGGCCCCCAACGCCAAAGCCCCTGCTAGCCCCGGCAGCCGCAGCCCGAGGACCAGCCAGTCGAAAAGCACGGCAAGAGCTGCCGCCGCAACCGCCGTGATCAACCGGAAGGGTTCCGAAAACGTAACAGGAGTCGCCTCCACCGCGATGAACTCCATCGCCTGGGACATCAGATCGCCCCAGGCGCTCCACGTCTGCCCCGTCGGCACCACCCCTCCCGGCCCCCAGCCACCCCCCGCCGACGCCGACGCAATCCCCACCACGCCGAGCATCCCGATAACCGGAATCGCCCGCGGATGGACCCCCACGAGCCGCAGCGTCCCCAGAAGCGCCACCATCCCGATCGCCGACCCGGCGAACCACATCCGCCACGTCGAGCCCTGGAAGACTCCCGTCATCGTCCATCCGAAGGCGGCCATGAGGAACATGAGCGCCCAGGTGACGAGCATCCGGCGCAGCGGCGGGAGCGGCGGCGACCTCATGGCCCTGCCCCCTCTCCTGCCAGCGCGATTCCTCCCGCGCTCCACCCCGCCGGGGCCTGCGACGATTCCGCCGAGTCAGGAAGCCACAAGAGGGCGGGATCGCAGACGCCGCGCAGCTTCCTCAAGGCGATGGACCGTGCGTAGTTCATCCGCGCCATGACGACGATGGCGGCCACCACCTCCCCTGTGTCAACGCTGCCCTGGGCGATCGCCTCGCGCCACAGTGGGGAGTCGGTGGTGGCCAGCTGGAGAGCCGCAAAGTGTCGCAACACCGGCTCGGTCCCACCCGAGGGCTCGAAGGCATGCACCTTCCCCGATCCCGTGTCGACAATCCGTACCTCCTGGCCGCGCCGAAGGTAGATCTGGGCGAGCTGGGCCGCGACCGCCACCGCCGTCTCTACGCGCTCGATCTCGTCATCGTTCGCCTTGGCGGCGAGGGTCGACTCGACGCATATCCACACCTCAGGGTCAGATTTGGGATGCTCGGAACGCACCATGAGCCGCTGGCGCCGAGCCGTCGCACGCCAATGGACGAGCCGCCGCGCGTCGCCCCGCTCGTAGTCGCGCACGGCAGCGGGGTCGAGCACCCGGGGCGTGTTGATCCGTCGCGAGGTCGCCTCCCGTCCCTCGTGGAGGACCTGCGGCGCGATCACCTCGATCGGCTTCGGCCCGACCGCCACCTCCTCCGCCGGCGCGACACGGTCCACTCGCCTTACGAACCCGCAGGGATCTTGGCGCACGATGACGGCCGGCCCCACGAGATCGATCCCTCGCCGCGAGCATGGCAAGTCATAGCCGACGATGGCGCGCCGTTGCCCTGCGCTGGAGTCGGCGGGGGGCGAGTGCGGAACCCAGGTGACGGGCACGGCCACGCAGGGGACGTCATCGTTCAAATCGACGATCTGCTCGTTGCGCAGGCGCGTTGTCGCGTGAGCTTGACGCAGACGCACGGGCATGGTCTCCCCGACCAGGGCGAGGGTCCCGGGGAGTTCACGCTGGTAGCGCGGGCGCGAGGGGGCGAACAGGAGCCCGAGGAAGGCGATGACGGGGCCAGCGCCGCAGCCGACAGCGGCCACCACGGCCTCGCCTCGGTTCCACGTGGCCGCTGCCCAGGCCAAAATGGCGGCGACCAGGAGGAATGCGAAGCCGCGGGCCGTGATGCTCAGACGCCACGGAGCAGGCGGGGGGCCTGTCCGGCGAGAGCGGCGCGGGGCGAGGGTCGCCATCGTGCACCCTAGGAGAGGTCGAGGGGTACGGGGGTGGTGGCGACGATGTTGCGGACCACGGCGGCCAGCTCCTCGGAAACGTCCTGGCCGCGGCGCGGGACGGAGGGAAGGAGGCGGTGGGTGAGGACGGGGACGGCGAGTTCGTCGATGTCATCGGGGAGGATGTGGTCGCGGCCGCGGATGGCAGCGTGGGCCTTCGCGGCGGCGAGGAGGTGGATCGCGGCGCGAGGGGAGGCGCCCAGGCGCAGGGTGGACTCGCGGCGGGTGGCGCGGGTCAGGGCGATCGCGTAGTTAGAGGCGGCGTTCGAGACGTGGACTCGGCGGCACCACGACATCACTCTCAGGACGAGGTCGAGGGTGGCAACGGGAGCCAGGCGGGCGATGGGGTCCTCGTGGTCACGGGCCCGCACAAGCTCACGCTCCGCCCGCTCGTCGGGATAACCCATGGTCAGGCGGGTCATGAAGCGGTCGCGCTGGGCCTCCAGCAACCCAAAGGTGCCGTCCATGTCGATGGGATTCTGGGTCGCGATGACGCAGAACGGAGGGCTGAGCGGGTGGGTCTCGGCGTCCACGGAGACTTGCCCTTCCTCCATGCATTCCAGGAGCGCTGACTGGGTTTTGGGGCTCGCGCGGTTGATCTCGTCGCCGATAACGATGTTGGCGAAAATCGGGCCAGGCTCGAAGACAAAGGACTTGGTCTTGTCGCTGAAGATCGGAGCGCCCGTGACATCCGAGGGAAGCATGTCGGGGGTGAACTGAATCCGGTTGACCTTCCCCGAGACGCTGGCGGCCAGGGCCCTGGCCAGCATGGTCTTGCCGACCCCAGGGACGTCCTCAATGAGCATGTGGCCACCGGCGAAGAACGTGGCAACAGCCAGGCGCACCGCCTCAGTCTTTCCGGAAATGACCTGCTCAATGTTGGCGACGAGGCGTGCGCCGATCTGCTGGATGTGGGCAAAGGTCTCGCCCTGGGACGCAACGGCCGGCGGTGTCGACAACTCGAATACTCCTGATGTGTGTGGCTGGTTGCCTGAGGTGAGATTAGCAGGGGTGGGGGGCACGGTGCGGGGGCGAGACTCTGGGGAGGGTCGGGGCCGCGAGCGCTGCCATCGTGACAGGGTGTGTGCACGACCGTGTGGAAGGACCTGATGATGCACTACCCACCGCCTCGGCCAGACGTCGAACCACCGCTCCACCTCCCGTACTACGGATGCCCTCCTGGGAAAGCGGCCAAGCGGTTCTTTATGAACTGTCACCGCGTTAGTGGTCGCGCCTCGCGCCGCGAGTACGGGTGGCCCATGTTGTTCCTGGGTGGACCCCTGTTTGTACTCTCGGTTGTGACCGCCGTGTTCTCTGCCGCGGCCATCTGGGAGAGCCTCGTGCTGTTTTGGCCCTCCGATATGCCCTCCTCCTACTCCTCTCACCAAGCTGCGTTGGATAGGTACAACGGGCACGCCACGACCCTGATGGGTGTCACCTTGGTCTGGGCACTGTTGGTGGGAGTGCCTCTCATCACAGCAACGTGCCGCCGCCTTCATGACGCGAACCTCCACGGTGCAATCGCACTGTTCATACTGGTGGGAATCCCGGTCCCTCTCATCTGCCTGTTCCTCTCCTCGAAACCCGAAGGAGCCCGGTTCGATGCCGACGGTGGCGCCGAGGCACTCTCCCTCGGTCTGGGGCGCCCACGGCCTTCATTGTCTGTTTCCCCTGGGGATCCTCCTGACGCCTCTTCCGCCTGGGTGGACCCCTTTGAGAGGACGCGAGATCCTGTCTCCTCGCCCTGAGACCCACGACGGGGATCCTCCTGACACCCCTTCCCCCTGGGTGGGACCCCCTTGCCGCAACGCGAGATCCTGTCTCCTCGCCCTGAGACCCACGACTCGGCCGAGCGTTTGTGGCATTGTGGTGGGTACCAACTCCCAGAAGGGGCCGTCATGACCTATCCACCTCCTGCGCCGGCAGTCGAGCCGCCGCTCACACTTCCCTACTATGGCTGCCCACCGCAGGCGGCAGTCACGAGGCTGTTCAGGAACTACACGAACTTCAAGGGCCGGGCTTCCCAGCAGGAGTACTGGTGGGTCCTGGCCGCCGTGGTGGCCGTCGGAGTTGTCCTCGGCATCATCGCGAGCATCATGGTTGCGGCGACGGCGTCGTCGAGGACCTTTGGTCAAGTCCGCGCTGGCTTGGGTGCCATGGGCCTTCTCTGGGGACTGTTTGCCCTCCTGGCACTTGCCGTGGTCGTTCCGGTCCTCGCCTTGGGGTTCCGGCGATGCCAGGACGCCAACATTCCTGGGGTGATGGCCCTGTTGCAGCTCATCCCGGGCCTCGGCATCGTTGCTGTGGTGGGGATCGCTCTGCTGAGGTCCCAGCCGGGAGCCGCCCACTTTGATGCTGATGGTGGGGTCGCGGCCGCGGCTGCGGGGTTGGGGTACGCTGGTCCGCCGCCGACGTCCTACTTTCCGGAGTCGGGGGCATTTGGCACGGGGCCCGCTGCCCCTCCTGCGCCGGGGTATCAGCAGCCGCCTGCTGGGTATCAACAACCGCCGCCGGGGTATCACCAACCGCCTGCTGCGCCACCTGGGTATCAACAGTCTCAGGCAGCACCCCCCGGGTACCAACAACCCCCCGCCGCACCCCCCGGCTACCAGCCACCCCCCGCTGCGCCACAAGCGGCGCCGCCGGGATACGGACCACCCCCAACCGCGGCCCCGCCGGGATACGGACCACCTCCAACCGCTGCGCCTCCCGGGTATGGACAACCGCCTGGCCCGCCTCTCGCAGCACCCCCGGGCTATCAGCAACCTCCCGCTGCGCCTCCCACCTCCTCTCCCCCCGGATAGGGTCAACCGCCGGGCGCTCCGTTCTGAGATCGGCGACCCGACGCTGACACCGTTGGCATTCCGAGCGCGCCCCTCTCCCCCGCCGCGAGAAGGTCGGTTCGCTGAATTGACGAGCGCTGCCTTTCAGCGAAACGACCTTCTCGCGGCGGGGGGCCGGGCGACGGGGCTGGTTTCTTGGGCTCGGGACGTGTGTTGTGCTGCGGAACTTGTGGCAGTGTTGTCCTCACCAACTCCCAGAAGGGTCTGAGATGCATTACCCACCTCCTCCCCCGGCGGTCGAGCCGCCCCTACGCCTCCCCTACTACGGTTGCCCCTTCGGGACCGCGATCAAGCGGTTCTTCAAGAACTACGCCAGCTTCCGCGGCCGCGCCTCGCGCTCGGAGTTCTGGTGGACGCAGCTCTTCCTGGTGATCGTCTTCACGGTGCCAATCACTGGGCTGCTCGTTGGGCTGATCGCAGGAGGCGGCTCGTTCAGCTTCAACTACAACACCGCGACCGGGTGGCAGAGCGAGTCGCTTGACCTTGCTGCCGGGGTCATCGCCGTCATGATCACCGTTGCCGTCCTGGTCGGCATCATGGCACTTGCGATCCTCGTCCCGTGCCTATCCCTGCTCTGGCGCCGCCTCCACGACGCCAACCTACCTGGCCCTCTCGCTCTGCTCATGCCCACACCTCTATCAATTGTGCCCTTCGTCTGCGCCTTCTTCCGCTCCAAGCCCGAAGGGGCCCGCAACGATGCCGATGGCGGCGCAGAGGCCGCTTCTCTCGGCATGGGGAGCCCCGTCCTCCAGCCCTGGGCCACCCCCGGGTATCCCCCTCCCGGCTACGCACCCGCAGGCCAAGCCCCCGGGCAACCCAGCGCCGCCCCCGGCTACGGCCAACCCGCCCCGGGTCAGCCCAGCGCAACCCCCGGCTACGGGCAACCCGCCGCCCCGTACGGCCAACCCGCCGCCAGCCCCTATGGCCAGCCCGGAGCTGCCCCGGGATACGGACCTCCCACCTACGGACAACCCGCCGGACCCGCCGGACCTACCACCCCAGCCTCTCCCCCACCCGACCCCTTCGCCTCTCCCCCCCGCTGAACCACCCGAACTACGCGTACTCCTCCGGGGGGTAGTTGGCGTAGACGTAGTCGATGTCCTTGTCTCCACGCCCGGACAGGTTCACCAGCACTGAGTCGTAGGGCTGCTCCTCTGCTAGGACCATGGCGTGGGCCACTGCATGCGCGGACTCCACCGCGGGGATGATCCCCTCCAGACGGCACAGTTTGTAGAAGGCGCGGATGGCAGCTTCGTCGTCGGCGCCGGCAACTCGGGTGCGCCCGGTCTCAAACAGGTGGGCGTGCTCGGGGCCGACGCCTGGGTAGTCCAGGCCCGAGGCAACCGAATGCACCTGAGCCGGCTCCCCGTCATCGTCCGTCAAAACGTAGGAGCGGAAGCCATGGATCATGCCGGGCTTGCCAAAACGCAAGGTCGCGGCGTGCTGACCCAGGGTGGTCCCGGTGCCCAGCGGCTCGACCCCCCACAGCTCGACCGGGTCGTCGAGGAAGCCGGAGAAGATGCCCATGGCGTTCGAGCCGCCGCCGACGCAGGCGACCACATGGTCGGGCAGATTGCCCGTCATCGCGACGAACTGCTCGCGCGCCTCGATGCCGACCACGGCCTGGAAATCGCGCACCATCATGGGGAACGGGTGCGGGCCCACGACCGAGCCGATCGCATACAGCGAGGTGGACGGGTCAGCAAAGTAGGAGGCGAAGGCCGAATCGACGGCCTCCTTCAGCGTGCGCTGACCCTCGCTGACGGGGACCACAGTCGCGCCGAGCATCTTCATCCGGATGACGTTGGGATGCTCCTTGATGATGTCGACTTCGCCCATGTGGATCTCGCATTCGAGCCCGAAGTAGGCGGCAGCGGTCGCCAACGCCACGCCGTGCTGGCCCGCGCCCGTCTCGGCGATCAGCTTCTTCTTGCCAAGGAACGTGGCGAGCAGCGCCTCGCCCATGCAGTGATTGAGCTTGTGAGCGCCGGTGTGGTTGAGGTCCTCGCGCTTGAAGTAGATCCGCGCGCCGCCCACAGCCTCGGTCAGGCGCTTGGCGTAGTAAACCGGTGTCGGGCGGCCTTGGAAGTGGGTGCGGATGCTGCGGAGCTGGGAGATGAAGTCGTAGGAGTTGCCGATCGTGCGGTACGCCTGGTCGATCTTCACGCACTCTTCCGCGAGCACAGGCGGCAGCTCAGCGCCACCATGGCTGCCAAAGAAGCCTTTCTCGTCCGGGTATTGCCGCAGGTAGGGCTTGGTTGTAGGCACTTCGGCGTTCCTCATCTCACATCTGCGCACGATGGCGTATGGCTGGGGGTGGGCCTGGCGACGCCCGCTGCCGTGCTGGAGCGGGGTCGGGTCCGTCGGCTAGCTTACCCGGCTGAGCTGGTGGGGGGTGTTGCTGGGCGAGGGGCGCCGGGGCTATGGTTCCACTCAGTGCGCCGTCGCCTGGCGGGGCCGGCTTGAGCGGAGTGGTACTCGTGACACAACCCAATGCGGACGATGGCGGCCCTGACGGTCTTGCCAGTCCGGCACCAGGCGCAGGGGAGGCTTTCGATCCCTTCGAGGAGCCGAGTCCGGCGGCGAAAGCTTCCCGGGTCAGTCGACGGACGAGCTTGGCGATCGTGGCGGCTGCCGCGGTGGTAGCAATAGGGCTGACCGGCGGGATTGCGTGGATTGCCGTCTCGAAGGACAAGGGTCGGGATCCGTCGATGCCAACACTCGTCCTGGCTGCGCCCATCAGCGACGAGAGCTTGGATTCCTTGGCGTCCAGCCACAGCGGGATGAAGTTCGCCGTCGGCCCCGGCGATGGCAAGGTGCAGCTGACGAACATGAAGGGGGACCAGCAGAACCGGGTCTTGACGGGCCATACCGATGCCGTCCTCTCGGTGGCGTTCAGCCCCGACGAGGCGACTCTTGCCACCGCGTCCCTCGACAAGACCGTGCGACTGTGGGACACCGAGACGGGTGAGTCGACCGCGACCCTCGGTCCCTTCGACGACGAGGCGTGGTCCGTGGCCTACAGCCCCGACGGCACTACCCTCGCGATCACGGTCGCCGACGGGACCGTGCGGCTGTGGGACACCGCCACGTCTCAGTACAGCGACGACCTCGGGGGACATGACTATGGGGCGCTTTCTTTGGCCTACAGCCCCGACGGTGCGCTGCTGGCCACGGGGGCCGGGGACGGGACCATTCGGTTCTATGACACAGCGACCTATGAGGTGGTCGCCTCACTGGACGGGCACATCAACTCTGTCTTCGGTCTCGCGTTCAGCCCTGACGGGACGCGGTTGGCCAGCGCGTCCTTTGACGAGACTGTTCGGCTTTGGGACGTTTCCTCTCACGAAAACACGTTGACGCTCGACGGCCACGGCGCCTCCGTCGCCGCTGTGGCGTTCAGCTCAGACGGCAAGGTCCTGGCCAGCGCTTCTGCCGACGAGACCGTGAAGCTCTGGGATCCGTCGACCGGTCGGCTAATCGTCACCTTGGAGGAGCACACCGACGGGGCGACGGCCGTCGCGTTCAGCGATGATGGCTCGGCTCTATTCAGTGGCTCCGGCGACGGGACGTATCGCATGTGGTTGCTGGTGGGGTGGGATCCGGGTGTGGAGAATGGCTAGGCCACGGGGGCCGGCGACGCCCCCAAGTCGCGAGAAGTGGGTTCCGGCGATCACGGAATGGCCGGATAGGCGCAGGCGGCGTGGGCTGCCTCCGGTAGGGAGTTGGGAGGAGCCGGCTACTGCGGGGTCTGGATCTTCGCGGAGGGCGGGGCAGAGCGCCCCCTCGCGGGTATCGGGGAGGTCCGCACCCAGCGCTCCCTCGCGGGTATCGGGGATGTCTGCACCCAGCGCTCACTCGCGGGTATCGGGGATGTCTTCACCCAGCGCCCCCTCGCGGGTATCGGGAGAGCTCACGGGTTGGTCTCCCCCGACCTCTCCCTCGCGCCGCTCGCGGAGGTCGCGGGTGGCGGGGAGGGCTGGGAGTGCGACGCCGAGGAAGCCGCTGCGGAAGCGTTTGGCGTCTGTGGGGTGGGCGGCGGCGATTGTCTTTGGGTGTTTGAGCTTCCTGGGAATGCCACCTTTCGGGGATTGGAGTGAATCGTCATCGTCCTACACTCCGTCGCTCATCGCGGAAATCCAGGTCAGCGACTGGAGCGTGCGGGCGCTGGCCTTCAGTCCCGACGACACCGCCTACGCGACGGGGGCCGATGACGGGACCGTGGAGATCACGAGATCGGGAGGCTACGAGCGGGAGACCCAGGTCCTCTCGGGCCACACGGATGCGGTGATGGCAGTGGCATTCAGCCCCGGAGGAAGGGTGCTCGCGACCGGCTCGTCCGACGGGACGGTGCGGCTGTGGGATGCGGCCACAGGGGAGGTCGTGGAAGTGCTCGACGGGTTCTCCGGGGGGGCGACGTCTTTGGCGTTTGGGTACCGTGGTATCCCCTTGGCGATTGCCGTCGGCGACGGAAGCGTGCGGCTGTGGGACATGGAGGCGGGCGAGTACCAAGAAGAGTTCGAGTGGCCCTCATCTGGGGCGACTTCTGTTGCCTTCGGCCTCGACGGGACGATTCTCGCAGTGGGGGCCGACTCCGGGAATATCGCGCTCTACTACGCCGCGACGGGGGATCCGTATTCCTGGCTCGAGGGGCACGGTGACGCGGTGACTGACCTCGCCTTTAGCCGCGATGGGCAGATGCTGGCCAGTGCCTCTCGAGACTCGACGGTCATACTGTGGGATGTGGCGTCCGGCGACGACACCAGGACTCTGCGTCACGGCGAACTTGTGGGCTCGGTCGCCTTCAGCCCCGACGGAGAGACCCTGGCAACCGGCTGCGCCGATGGAAAGGTGCGCCTTTGGGACCCTGCCCGCGGCAAAACTCTCGAGACCCTAGAGGGCCACG
>WQYN01000023.1 GCA_009781225.1 Micrococcales bacterium
CGACAGTCGGCGTGGTCGCGTTCTCGCACGACGGACTGACGGTCAGCGGCGGTTCCGTGTCCCAAGGTCCGGATTCCGCACCGGGATATGCCTGCCAGTAGTCGTCTGCCACCGTCCCGTTCGAGTACTCGTGAGGACGGGTGACTGGGGGATCTTGACTGTGAGCGACCGTGGGGATGATACGTCGACGGACGGGAAGTAGTGCGGACCTGGCCAGTCCAGGGTCTGGCTTCCGTCCGATTCGGAGACGACACCGCCCATGTAGCCGTTCGCCCCAGAGGCTAAGCCTCCGTGCACCTCGATCCCGACCTGGGACGTTCCCAGGTCGGTGAAGGTCCACGTGTCGTTGACTCTCGTGACGTGGTAGTCGTCCCCCTCCCACAGGAAGTCGCCCCATTCGCCGCTGCAGTCCCAGAGAAAGAAGGTCGCTGAGTCTTCAACATAGCCTGCGAGGGTGTTCAGCGGGGAGCAGTGGTCGAACAGCAACGCATGATCAGGTTCTTTCGAGTGTCTAGGGCTATCGGTGCTCAGTCACCGACAACGTTGGCCAGGTTGCCGGTGATGGTAGCACGGGCGGGTGCCAGGGCGCGGTGCGTCATGGAAAGGGGGATGTGCGCGAGGACTCTTTTCGGTGCCGTCAACTCGTGCACATCCCCCCGGCTTGGGTTACGTGATTGTCAGGCTGGATGGCTTCGACTTGGCGGCCTTGGCGACCGCGTTCGTCGGTTTCGCGGGCTTGAAGCTGGCCGTCACTTTGGCCTTCCCCTTCGTGTCGACCGCGGGTAGTCGGACCGTCACCTTGCCCTTCTTCTTTGCCTTGAGGTCGACGGTCACCTTTTGGGCGCCGACCTTGACGGTGAGAGTGCCAACGGGCTTGGCGTGGCCGGGAATCTTGACGGTCACTGTTGCCTTCCCGGAGGTGCCGCTGGCCACCTTGTTCTTGGCGAGCTTGAGGGTCACCTTCGGAGTGGCCTTGGCGACCTTTCCGGTCTTGACCGAGGACGACTTCGCGCTCAGAGCTCCAGCGCGCGCGGTCACCTCAACCCCGAGCGTCTTGCCGATGTCGGCCTTGACAGGGGTGTAGGTGGCCCTTGTTGCACCGGGGATGGGCTTGCCGCCCCGCAGCCACTGGTAGGAGAAGGCCGCGTCGGTCAAGGACCAGGACCCTGTTGTCGCCTTGAGCAGCGACCCAAACTGTGCCTTTCCTGAGACCTTCGGTGGGGCAAGCACCTTGAGAGAAGATGGGGAGACGGGTGGATCAGGCGACTTGGTGTCGGGGGGCGGGGATTGACCCGCCTTGTCGAAATCTGGCACCGCGACCTTCGGGATCGCCACGGTCGAGCAGGAATTGACCCTGATCGGCGGACTTGTCCCTGGTTGGCTCGGCGACGCGCCAGGATTGGCCTGCCAGTACTCGTGTGTTGTCTTGCCGCTCGTGTACGTGGTGTACAGGCTGACATAGGCGTCGAGGAAGTAGCTACCCGGCGCAACGCCGGGGATCGAGATGGTTGCGGTGCCGTCTGACCTCAGGTTGTTGGTGAGGGTCTTGCCTTCCGACACTTCCAACAGGGTAGAGGAGTTGGATCGGGGCACGACCTCGTCGTCCCATGGATTGAAGAGTTCAAACTCGACGAACAGGCTTGCGTCGGTGACGGTCTTTAGGTCGGGTGCAGTCTTGGGAAGGCCCGACAAGGGGACTGCCACGGTCGCGCATGTTGCCTGCTTGAGGTTGACCTGCGTCTCGGTGTCGGTCCTTAGGGTCACCGGGGTCGCCCCGGTTCGCGTCCACGAGTAGCCGGCTGTGGACGAGGAGTAGTACGACGGGGCGTACATGTTGTAGCCGCTGTTTCTGTTCATGCCGATGACGGTGGGCACCGAGTCCAAAGTCTCCCAGTACCAGGGCTGAGCCATGAAAGCGCCGGACGACGACGTGAAGTCAATCCAGGGCCTTGAGAACCAGCCCGAGCCCTCGGGATCGCCGAGTCGAAGCCGGCTCTCGTACCCTTGGCGCAGGGGATCGGAGATCGTTCCATAGATGATCGGGTTGACGGGGACCCTCACGGTGATCGCGGTCGGTGTGCTGACATCGAAAACCTGGGGGCCGCTCCAGTGGCCCGGATTGCCCACCACCGAGCTTCCGCCGTGTTCGTAGACCCAGTCTCTCCTGTATTCCACGTATGAAGTCGTGTAGCCACCGGAGACATTGAGCACGACTTGGGATGCGACCATGTCCGTGATGGTCCACGTGTTGCCGGACCTGGTGACGACGTAGTCTCGACCCTCCCGCAGCCAGCGGTAGTCCCAGCCGGTTGGGTCGTAGATATCGATCCATGCCGACCCGGTGATGTAGCCGGCAAGCGTGTTGAGTGCGCGCCCGTCCGTCCGGGTCAGCGTGACGGAAAAAGTGTTCCCCGCAGCCGGAGCCTTGGGTGCCGCAGACGCAAGCCCTGAGGTCAGGACCAGCGCGAGGCTGGAGACGCCGGCGCACGCCAGAACGCCAACACGGCGCCGGCGATACCGGGAAGAAGAAAGAGAACTCATCGTCAGGTTCCTTCGAGTGTTCAAGGCTGCCGGCGCTCTTTCGCCGACAGCGTGGGTCAGGTCGCCGGCGATGGTAGCACAGTGGATCGATGGGCGCGAGGCGCCGAGGTTGTGGGTGGGTCAGCGGTGTCAAAGGAGGGGGAAGGCGAGGCGCACATCTGGGGAACTACGTGGCGGGCGACAACCCAGATCAGCGGTCAAAGGGGTTGCGAACGGTGACGCTGCCGACCCTCTGTGTTGAGTTCAGGTCTTCCGTCCAAAGGGTCTGACATCCCATGGCGGCGGCGCTGTGCAGGATCATCGCGTCCCAAAAGGACACCTGGTGGCCACGGGCGAGCTGAGCGGCCGCGAGAACGTCGTCGGCCATCGGGGAGTGAACTGGCCAAAGGCTCAGCGCACGGATGCGGGCTTGAGCCTGCTCTGGAGTCAGAGGCGTTGCGATCTTGGACACTGCGTTGACATAGAACTCCTGCAAGACTTGAACGCTGACCACCCCACATCGCGCCAGTGCCAGCTCCTCAACGAGGTCGGCAGCGATCACGTGGCGGTCTCCAGCGGAGGGGTCGTAGGCATAGAGCAGGACGTTGGTGTCGACAAAGGCTCTGATCATCTGCGGTGCAAGTCTTCCCGGGTCCACGTGATTTCCCCGACGCTGAGTCCAACTCCCTCACGCATGGCACGCAGCTCTTCGTTCCAGACTTCGTCGTAGCCGGGAGGACTGTCCGGAGCGGCATTGATTAGGCCAGTGACCAGCGCAGAGAGAGAAATGTCACGTTCAGCCGCCATAATCCGCGCCCGTCGAGCAACGAGAGGGTCGAGCGACAGAGTCACGTTTCTGGAGGTCATGTGAGACAGTGTAGCACGGGATCACGGCTCCCACTGGTCGTGGAGGTGGAGTCTCGAGAGCGCTTGTGGGCAAGAGAAAGGGCGAGGAAGCGGTGTCGGTGGTGGGGGCGGGACGGCAACTCACCGCCAACGCCGTCACCAGCTGGCACCCACCCGGCTGCCATGGTTGACGCCGCCGGTGGACTCTGGCACGCTCGGCCCATGAGTGGACTGACCGTCGCTGCGCCTTCGGCGGACCACGCGCGACTCTTTGAGGCGCTGGCGTCACGGCTGGACAACTGGACTCTCGCCGATGGTGAGTCGGTCGACGATCTCGCTGACCGGATGGTCATGGCGACCTCGAAGGTCGCCGATTCCCAGTGGGCCGAGCTCATCGGCGCCGTCTACACGACCGCAGCCCTTGTTGACTTCCTTGGCGTTACAAGGCAGGCGATCAACCAGCGCGTCCACAGTCGCGGCATCCTGAGGCTCGTCACCGCCAGCGGTCGGGCGGTCTACCCGGCTTTCCAGTTCGCCGCCAACGGCCAGACGGCACCGTCGCTCAAGGACGTCCTGCGAACCCTAGCGACAGGGGTTGACGACCCGTGGACGTGGGCGCAGTGGCTCGCCGCCCCCGATGCCCAGGGAGTTCGGCATATCGACCGGCTGTGGGCAGGCTTGGACGCCGGGGTGCTTCTCGATGCACGCCAAACCGCTGCTCAGTGGGCCTTGTGACACAGCGTCCCCTCGGGCGCATTATGCGCACGATGACGGGAGAACAGGCATGCCGCGCCATCGGCCTTGAGGTCAGGTCCATTGCGTCAAGTCCACAAGCCTTCGAGCAGGCCAAAGCAGGCTCACTTTGATCGTCGCGCCCGCCCAAGGGTGGGGGCTAGGTGATTCTCAGGGTGACCACCTTCGCCTTGGCCGACTTCGCGACCGCCCTGGTCGACTTGGTGGGCTTGAAGGTGGCTCTGACCTTGACTTTTCCCTTCTTGGTGATTGCGGGGAGGCGGAGGGTGACCTTTCCCTTCTTCTTCGCCGTGAGTTTGACGACGAACGTCTTCGAGCCGACCTTGATGGTTACGAGGCCGAGGGGTTTGGTGAGACCGGGGATCTTGACGGTGACGGTGACCTTGCCGCGAGCGCCAGAGGCGAGCTTCTTCTTGGCGAGCTTGAGCTTCACCTTGGGGACTGCCTTGGTGGCCTTGACCGAGGGGGTCTTGTCCGGTGGGGTCACGGAGGGGGAGGTGGGCGGGGGAGTGGTGGGTCGAAGTGACGGGGTGGTGGTGGAGGGTGGGCTTGGGCTCGGGTTCGGACCTGGATCGGGGTCAGGGTCTGGATCGGGGTCAGGGTCTGGATCGGGATCGGGGTCAGGATCCGGGTCTGGCTCGCCAAGGCCGAAGTCCTTGACCGTGGTGGCCGGGAAGGTGAAGCCTGAGCAGGTGTCGACGCTCAGTGGTGGAGTCCCTGGCGAGTCGTCCGGGTCGGAACCGGGAAAGCCTAGCCAGGAGTCCGTCATCGTCCGCCCATCTGTGTACTCGATGGAAAGCTCGACGAGAGCTTCGACGTTGTAGTGACCAGGCGCGACGCCCGGGACCGTCCCCGCGAATTTGCCCTCCGAGCCCATGGCGTTGCGGGTGGTGACGCCGTCGGTGACCTCCCACAGTTGGTATTGGTGCGTCCGGGTGATCGCACCCGAGTTTGGCTCGCCCGACACTCGGAGGTTCAGCGAGAGGCTTGCGCGGGAGATGGTTTCGGCGGCCGGCAGCCTCGTCGGAAGGCCCACGAGGGGCACCGCGACCATCGCGCAGGTCACCTGTTGGAGGTTGAGCACGGTGTCCTTGTCCGGTTCGAGAGACACCGGAGTCGCTTCAGCTCGCGTCCACACGTAGCCGGGAGGGGACGAGGAGTAGTAGGACGGGGCGTAGAGGTCGTACCCAGGGGACAGGTTGATGCCGACAACGCCGGGCGTTGCCCCAAGATTCGTCCAGCTGTGGAGAAGGAGTCTGAATACCCCGTCGACGAACGACAGTCGGTCAATGGAGGCCCCCATGAACCAGTCGTCTCTCGTGGGGTCACCCACCCAGAAGAAGACCTGACCCCCCTTGCTCGCGGGATCGGAGACTGTCCCGGAGAGGATCGGCGCCACCGGAATCCCAACCGAGAGCGACTGCGGGGTGCTTATGTCGACAATCGGAAGGTTCGATTGATCGGGCGGCCTCGTCAACCCCACGTCCGCGCCGGAGACCACGAGATAGCCCGGCACGTACGCCGCCCCACCGGAGACGTAGATCGCGACCTGGGACGTGCTCAGGTCGCTGATCATGAACGTGTCGTCCACTCTCGTGAGGGAGTAGTGGGTTCCCTCGCTCAGCCACGAGGTCCGCCCGCCGCTACGGTCGGCGAGGAGGATGTAGCCCGATCCGTCCCAGTGTTCGGGGACTGAGTTGAGAGGCGAGCCGTTGGTTCGGGTGAGGGTGATGGTGACGGAGTAGCCGGCGCTGGGGGTGGCGGGGACCGCGGAGGCTAGGCCGGGGCCGAGGGTTAGTGCTAGGGAGGTCGCTGCGGCGCAGGCAAGAACGCCGGGGTGGCGGGGTCGAAGTCGGGAGGGATGGCGGGGACTCATCGTTGGGCTCCTCGTGTGCAGTTGGGACGGCCTGCGTGCGGTCACCGGTCACCGATGACCAGGCTTGTGTTGAGGGTAGCAGGGTGGGTTGGCGAAGGTCTCCTCCGGGAAGACTAGGGACGCCGACGTCAGCGAGGGTGTGGCCCAACAGCATCGATCGTCGTTGCACGATGGCGGTACGTGGGGCTGACTCGCGGCTCACGACCCGTGCGGGTCCCAAGTGGTGGTCACGGTCGGCGCCAGGAGTCCCACCAGCCCGTTGCTCGCCAGCTCAAGGGGAAGTCGGCCAGGAGTAGCTCAAGCGCATCGCCGCCGTGCTCTTTGACGGTCTCTGTCTTGATCAGGAAGGATCCCTCCAGCGAGAACACATGAACCGCCCACTCCGAGACCTCTGCGACCAAGGACAGGCGCTTCTGAAGGGAATCACTCCTGACCTTGTACTGGCAGGCGCGCGCGCCGTCCCGCAGGCTCTCAAGCGTCGCAAGAACGGTTCTAACGTACTCCTGGGAGTAGCCGGGGCAGTCCCTCGTTCGGTCTCCCGAGCTCACCAGTCGCCGAACGCAGTCGTGCATGGGTATTGGATCCTTGTCTTCTGAATCCTTGAGGGCCTCGCAAGTGGCTTGCAGGCACTGGAGGGCAGCGTGCGTCTTGCGCAGGCCGTCTTCCGCCTCGGCGCGCCGCTTTAGTCTCTTCCTCCACACACCCGCCCCGAGGTACCCGACGATCAATGATGCGACTGCAGTAATGGCCGTCTGGATGACGCCAGCCCAAGTCGCGGCCGTCATGGTGTGCCCCGCCGAGGACGGCCGCCAATCGGAGGCAAGGCCATTGCAGACTTCTGTCGGGCTGCGAGAAGCCCACCGTACATCCTATTGCAGTGAGACTGCCAGTTCTTGAGCTCGTGTTTGTCGCGAACATTGGGCGACGATGAGACGCCCGCCGGGTCATCGCCGTCGAGCACCCTTCCAACCGAAAGCTCCAGCGGAGTCACTGTGTCCTGGTATTCGGAACACGTGATGAGGGCGGCGCACCTCGCGAGCCGTCGGAAGAGGCGGTCATAGAAGGGTGAACGTTCGGAAGTCGGTCGGGTGGCGCGAATGGCGGTGTGCAGGTCAAGATGGTCGTGTTCAAGGGCGAGGAATGCCTCGTTGATTGGCGCGACTTCAAAACCGGCGGCCTGGGCGCGCGTGATCCAGGCTAGGCGTGCTTTGTCAACGTAGGAGAGGTGGTGACTGATTAGCCGCCCCCAATAGGGAAGGGAAGCGTTCCCAGGGCGAAGCCAGAAGTGGGTGGAATGGAGGTCCTTGGGGTCCACACGCAGCGCGGGAGCAAGGGTGTCGCATTCAAACTGGGATTCTGACCAGGCGAGGCTGGAAGCGTAGTCGAAGACGAGGCGAAGATGGTCGATCACCTCCTGGAGCCTGTCGGGCTCGGACCAATGGTCTGCGAGCGCAGCGGACTTCCCCATGGTCGGCCACAGGGCAACAGCCTCATGGTCAACAAGCATGCGCTCGAGGTACTGGGCGCCGGCGCTGGTGATGGAGACTCGGACATCGTCGGGCTTCTCTGAGCACGCTTGTCGAAGAGTCTCGAGGTTTCGGAAGGTGAAGCCGGAGAACTCGACCAGTCGTGCCCACCGCTTCCGGGGATCGGTTGAAGTCCGATCCCAGAGCTCCCAGAGGATGCCTGGCAGGTCTCGGGTGGCGACAAGTGGCCCAAGCATTGAATTGAGCTCTGTGAGGGTGGTACCGTTAGGCGGTGGTAGGTCAAGAGTGTTGAAAGTCAGATGAGGAGAGCTGCTCCGAAGAGACATCAAGACAAGGTGGGATGGAATGCTCGAAATGGCAAAGGACTTGCTCAAAGGCTGGCCAGCGATCAGCCCGTTTTCGAAGTAGCGCTTATCCCAGAACTGTCGCCAAATGCGGTTCAGGACCAGGCCATTTGCGAGGCTCCTGGTCGCGGTACCAGGGTAGGTCGCGGCGGATGGTGCCTGAAGCCGCGAAAGCAACTCCCGGTCGTGTTCGGATGCGAGCGCATCGGAGAGGAACTCGATCGCCGTGCGAGTGTTAAAGCTGAACATTTGGCGAATCCGCAGGCCGATGCCGTCGTGTTCAAACACCGAGGCGAGGGCCTTCGCGATTTGTCCTGGCCTGCTGTCTCGCGTGGTTGGATGCCGAGCGAGCCACTCAGCGCGGTGGGTGACGATCTCGGGGATCGGATACACCCTGGTGACGTCAACCTCTCGCGTCTGGCGTTCAAGTGCCTCGTCGAGATCGGTCATCAGAGCCTCCTTGGTGGGCTTCCGAACGGCGATGATGAATCGAATGGCCTTCCATGCTAGGTTCGTGTCGGGATTCGGGAATCGGCGGCGAGAGAGGGTGTTGACGAGCCCAAAGAGGTCCACAAGATCGCGCATGAAGCTCTTGAGCTCTTGATCCTGGAGCACAAGACGAGGGTCGGTGCTTGGGTTTGCGGATGGCATGAGAGCGTCTAGATTGTCGAGCACAAGGTAGACGAGAGGAAAAGGGTCGACGGACAGTTGGGCAGAGCACCCTTGATCGAGATCGGGCACTGCTTTCCAAATGTGGTAAACGCAGATCAATAGCAGAAGGTTTCTTGAGGAGAGATCGGCGCTGGCATCTGTCCACTTGCTGAGTTTATGGTGCTCGTGACGATTGGGCGCGTTCATGGATTCAACCATCTCGAGAAGGGCTGCGAGGCCTCGATCGCACCGATCCTTGTCGACGAGGTGTTCCACGCCATTCCAAATGAGCTCCGGAATGCGACGAACGAAATTGAGACCCTGATCATAGTCGTCTGTTATGAGCTTGGTCCATACTTCGAGTAGAGCAATTTGAAGGTGGTTGCCGGTGGGGCCTTGCGTCATGTCGAGTACAGCAGCGTTGTATCCTTCCTCGGAAATGGAGCGTCGAAGGAATGTGGTCTTGCCGGAGCCGCGGACACCGAGGCAGAGGGTGATTCTCTTTGGCTCGTCGTGTCGAAAGACATCCTTCCGCTTTTGCATTTCGTTACGATCGGAGTCTTGTGGTTCAGCGAATATTTCTTCGAGAAACCGTTCTTCCGTGAGTAGGGGTTCGAAGTTGCGTTCGTACCAAGTGGTGTAGGGAGTGCAGAGAAGCGCGTCCACCGGGTCGGCGGTGGCGATGCGATCACGGAGGGGGTCCGGTGGCGGTGGGGGTTCGGGGTCGGTGGGCTCGGCTGAGTGTGGCTGGCTGGTGTGTGCGTCCATTCGTCGGGCTGCTCCTGGCGTGGGTGGCGTGCGGGCGGCGGCCGGAAGCGCCAAGCTCTCGGCCGTGGCGGCGCCGGAGGCAACGCTGCCGGGAAGCGAGAGGACCGGGCGCCGCGTGGAGGTTAGCGCACGCACCGAGGGTGACGCAACCCAGCGCCAAGAGTCGTCTAGGAGATCCGGGGAGGTGGGCGCTTGGCTCGGGTGAGAATTGCCAGCATGGCTGTAGGAGACTCGCGTGACACCTGCGGGTCGACGGGTTCGCTGGCGCGGTATTGGAGAGAGCGGGTGGCCGTAGGGAAGAAGATTACGGAGAAGTACAGCGGTGCACTTTGGGGCGTCGAGGGCGCAGAGTGTGGCTCGCAAACGCGGGGAGCTGCGGCGACAGTCCTGGGGAATCCTCCGTCGGGTGAATCGGTCACCGTTCCGCGAGACGACACCGCTCTCACACAGTCATCTTTGCGGGACCTAGGAGGTCGCCGCCATGCATACTCCTTCCGGGATCCCCATCAAGCCACAGCCCGGGCTGTGTGCGCAGCAGGCTGCGGCCTAGTAAGCTTTGGCCGTGCCTCCAGAGGACGGAGAAACCGCGACAGAGACTGTGTTCTGTTGAGGCGCCAAGTGCCTTGGAAGGCGACGACGAGCAGGTACACACGCGGATAACAGCGCTACATGGGGCGCGACAGGGCTAGCGGAGAATCAACTCGGGTCGGATGTGGACAAATCTAGCGGCAACGCAGTACAGGCCAAAGGTTCAGAAACGGACCATGACTTCAATTCTCTCCAAGAGAGGCAATACGAAATCGGATTCAAGGAGCGCCCTGACCGTCTCGGCAGCGAGCATTGTGCTGAAGTACTGGTGAAGCTTGGTTTTTGTACCGTCTCCATAGTCGGCAACGCCTCTCGCAACAAGCCAGGGCACCCCGGAACAGGCTCTGGCGAAACCATATGACTCCATATCTCCAATGGTGATGCCCTGATGCTGGTTGCTGTGCAGTCCAGGAAGAAGCTCGCCGTCGCGCAAGAGCTTCTCACCGGAAGCGACGACCTTCCCCCGAAGGTCAAGTCGAAACTTGAAGCCAGCTGGAACACACTCTTCCCCGTCGACCTCCACCGCGCGCGCTCTCGCATCCGAGAGTCGTCTTTCGAGCATCTCGCGGGTCTCACGATCGCTCTCAAAGTGGTGTAGGACAGAATTCACTTCGCTGGAACGCGAAATCACGTCGGGCCTAGGTTCGAAGGACCCGGTCAAGAGCCTCCCTGATTCATAGTCCCACACCTTCTGGGGAAGTACCACGGCGCCAATGGGAGACGGATCGGGCAGGCCAGCACACATTCCAACTAGTATCCAGAGAGAAGCCCGGTAGTGGCGACCAACCTCCGCGGCTTCTACGGCGGCGTTCACATTCCCCGGCCCGACAAGTGACGCAATTACGCACCGAAGCTTGTCCCCCGTAGCACCCTGCCATGTGAACTCATAGTAGGTCCTTCCGTTCCTGTGTTCGACGGCGAATGTGGTCTTGAAGACATCCTTCACGGCTTCGAGCTCACGAGGCTGCGGGGCGACGAGAACAACGTCCACGTCGGCGGGTTTGGTCGAAGGCGCTGGCCATGGGATGGACGCACGCCCGTCATCGAGAATCGACGACATCGCCTCGAAAGCACGCGATCGGTCAGCAGCTAGGAGATCTGAAGCCTTTGCGCAGATGTCTCGAATCAAGGGGAGTGCGGCCTCCTGGCGTGCGTTGGCACCAAGGGCATAAAGGAGGGATGCAACCGCCTCTGCTGCCGGCTCAGATGGTTGGAAGATGTCCTTGGTCACTATTCAGCCTCTCTCGGGAATGCCATGAAGTAGAGGGGATGAATGGGGCGCGACATGACTTCGCGCCTGTGACTGCGGTTGATGATCGGAAAACATCCGACCGTGTCGACTCCGAACTCAGAGCAAATACGGATAAGACCCTGAGCCGTGCTACAAGTGTCGACGAACTCATCGACAACAGCCGCCTTCGTGCCGTCGGTCCCTAACACGTGGAGTTGCCGTCGCCATTCGTCTGATTGGTCCACAGCGGCGGTGGGGGTCATCTCGCCCGTGGCGACTCGGTCGATGATGGACCGGTGAATGAAGACAGGGAGGTATTTGCCTCGCCTGACAGTGGGGTGGCCAAGCAGGAGGACACGCATTGCTGGCTCGTCGGGCGCGATAAGGGCGAGCGGGCCATCATCAACAAATCGCCGAAGCATACCCTCGAGCTTGTACGCGAGATATCTGGTGTTCTTCTCTATTAACTCCTGCATGTTCAGGAACCTGCGACCGAATGGCACGTGAGAGGGACCATAGGTCTGCGCAACCCACGAAACGTCCTTTAACATGGTCCACATATCAAAGGAGCGAATCTGGAGTGGCTCGCCGTGACTGTCGGAGTAGTCGGTGGCCGTGAGGTGCAATTGGCACTGAGGGCAGGCATGAGTGAGCACGCGGGTGTCCGGGACGTCTCTGAGGCAGCGTAGGTTTGGGAACAGTCGGAGTGAACTCTTTGAAGCGAATACGGCGAACGGATGGATGTTCTCTTCGGGGAAGTGCTTGGCCCAAGCGAGGAGTTGCTCGAGGTGTTTACCCCGGGTGACGACATCGAGTAGGGGGAACACTGCTGAGTCCTGGCGGTTCTTGCCGCGCCAAGGCTGCTTGGAGGGAAGGATGACTCGCAGTGTTGATGCGGTCTCGCTAGCAACCCGGTGCGCGACTTCATCAAACCAGGGAGTCACCCTCTCGGGAATTAGAATGTACGACTGGTTTGTTCGCTCTCTGCGCTTCAGCGTCTCATTTAGGTGGATGGCAAGGAGCTTCGAAGTCTCATCCACCGCTTCGGAAGCATCCCAAAAGAATTGCGAGCAGTAATCCTCGGCGAATCGGTAGTGACCCATTCGGCGGACGATGAGTTCACTGAAGTCACGCTGTAGAAGGGTGCGATCTAGGGCGAAGAGTGTCTTGAGGTCGGCGTGGTCGAGAGCGTGGTCAGACGGGGTGAGGCCAAAACCTCGACTGAAGCCGGTGACTGTGAGGACGAGCACTCTGCCACCGGCCGGCGGAAGGTGCTTGAGGGGCTCCCAGAAGAGGGACGAGTCGTGGAAGAGGCCATGGAAGACCAAGACTGTGGTGCCTTGGGGATCGGCCGAGGCGAGATCTTTGACGTAGCTAGCGAGGCCGTGAAGGAACGAGTCGCGCAAGTACGCTTGCGCGACGTGCCTAAAGTCTAGAACGGCAAGGCAGCGGGCGCGTGCGCTTGCTGTGGGAGCGAGGTGTCCCGAGAGGTCCTGGTCGTCGCTGACACCCTCGAAGAAGGATCGTGGGCGGTCAAGAACGGAGTAGCGCGTCTTTGGAGTTGAGGTCGAGCCGGTGTTCAGAATGTGGACCAGTCTCTCGTGCGATTCCCTAGTCTGGTTGAGTGCCTGCTCGGAGGGCCTTTCACCAGAGAGACATACGATTCTACTGTAGAAGTAGCTTTGGTGTGTCATGTCAGTGGCATCCTGACCATAATGAGGTTGCCTGGGAATGGGGTTCCACCGATTCGCCGCACCTTCGCGGCGTAGCGACTGGCATAACGCGAGCTGTCTCGCTTCAGGCTGAGGTATACCCTGCCGGTGCGGAGAAGAAGCGAGCCTCCCATTGAGTCTATCACGGCGCGGTAGAGGGCGAAGAGGCCGTTTCCGACAGTCTGAGTTGGAGTGTGTAATGCGGCCCGGCACGAGATCCCACTGAAAAGGCTTGCTAAAACAAGTACTTCGTCGGGGTCTTGGAGGGACGGGGTGTAACTGGAGGAGAGAACGGGGCTTTCCGAAGTCCAACCACTTGCTTTGATTCGGAAGGTGTCGTCCTGTGTCTCTGCTGTGGTGCGGATTGGCTGTCCTGCGGTGAGGGCGGAACGAAGGGTCTCGGTGAAGGGGATTCCGTCGTCCCAGACGCCTATAGAGAGGGACCGGTCAATTCTCTCTCCTTTGGAGGTGTGTCCCGCCTGGGCCTCGATGTTGACGGCGCGCGAGGTGGTGAGCATCAGGCGGGCTCTTGGATGCTCGATGGCGTTGGAGATTAGTTCGAAAAGAACCACACGGACGAGCTCCTCAGCGGCGTTGTCACCTTGGGCATGAAGATGTCGCCTCAGGACACTTTGGACGAGTGAGCTTCTCCATCGAGCCCATTCCTGATCAACGGCATCTCTGGGTCTGTCCATCGCGTCAAGGGCGTAGGCTTGGATGCCCCAGAACCTGTTGCTGAGAAGGACCTGGAACTCTTCTCCAGTCGTGTCGGTCTTCCTCTTGCGTCCAAGGTAATAGATCTGTGCCTCACCGAAGTAGTGTTTGGAGTCTTCTGTGACCTGAGAGTAAAGTGTTCGTCCCGTGGCGGCCTGGACGCCTGCTTCGAACCTCCACGTTCGGAGGAAGTCTCGTACTCGCTGATGGCGCGGTAGGCGGAGAAGAGTGGTGAGAGAGGTGCGGGCACGCTGGCGCAAGAGCGCACACAGCTGCAGGAGTGCGGAGAGATCAATGTACTCGGTGTAGGTGAGGTCGAGGAGGAGTGTTTCGGATGTGGCGAACGAGGACTGCGAATCGGAGGTGAGGACCGAGTCGAGTGTGGCTGGAAGGATGGCCGAGGGGAGGACGATGGTCTCGGCTGAGAGGGGGTCGAACGGGCCCGCCGGGGGGGCGAGGCCGGGCGAGGAGGGTGAGGAGCGTCCTCGCGGTGCGGGATCCTCAGAAACGTCCACGCCGACACTGTACACCGCAGTCGGATGGGTTTCAGTCACCAGGAGTGCGGTTGCCGGCGGCCTCGAAACGCGTTGACCATGACGAGCTCAGACTGCGGGTATGAGACACCTGAGCTCGGCGAAGGGGCGGGTCAGGCTTCCTCATTCTCGGCGTGTGGGGGTGTGTGGGGGCTCACCGCTCCCGGCGCCGTCGCTGGACGTCTTGTCCTTGCGTTTGCGGCCGGTGACTGCATCTACCAGCAGCACACCAAGCTCTCCGATCAGTTCCCACATGTCGAAGACCCCCAGGCTCGCCAGGAACCACTGCAGAGTGGCATTCGCCTCACTGACGGCATCTCCTGGCCTTTCGATTATCGCGACGGCGACTCGGACGTGTCTCGGCCAACCAGCGCCGAGAGTCAAGTCCGGGACGCTGACAACTCTACCCTCGGTGACTCGAACCCCGCGCTCACCCCGGCAAGCCTCGCCACACAATCGCGATCCTGAGCAGGACCCCACCATCGCAGGGAAAAGGAGTGAACGTCGCGTCGAGAGACGGGGACGCACCACCCCCCCACCCCCTACACTTTCCCCAGGCCCACACACTCGCCCAAGGAGACCCACACATGACCACCTGGCTCACCACCCCATCCCACGCCCGCTGGCTTGAGCACCAAACGACCTCCCTCCTCGCCTTCGCCCGGCCGAGTCCCCTCCCGGCCGGTGGCTTCGGCTACCTGGACGCCAACGGCGCCCTGGTCACAGCCCGCGGCGCCGAGCTCTGGATCTCCTGCCGCATGACCCACTGCTTTGCCATGGCCGCCATGATGGGCCACCCCGGCTACGCCCCCCTCGCCGACCACGGCGTCCGCTCCCTCCTCGATGGCCCCTTCGCGGACAAGCAGAACGGCGGCTGGTACTCCGCCATCACCGCTGACGGCGCCCCCGCCTCCGACACAAAGGAGGCCTACGCCCACGGATTCGTCATCCTCGCCGCAGCCTCCGCCGCCGCCGCCAACCGCCCAAACGCCAGGGAGCTCCTAGACAAGGCCCTCCAAACCAACCTGGCCCACTTCTGGAACGAGCAAGACGGCATGGTCGCCGACGCCTGCTCCCAGGACTTCGCCACGACCGACCCGTACCGCGGTGTCAACTCCAACATGCACACCCTCGAGGCCTACCTCGCCGCCGCCGACGTCACCCAAGACCCGGCGTGGCTCCACAGGGGCCTCCGCATCTCCACCAGGGTCGTCCACGAGAACGCAAGAAGCAACAACTGGCGCATCCCCGAGCACTACGACGAGTCCTGGTCCCCCCTCCTGGAGTACAACGACGACAACAAGGCCGACAAGTTCCGCCCCTACGGCGCCACCCCTGGTCACGGCCTCGAGTGGGCGCGCCTCATCCTCCACCTCCACGCCGGCCTCCAGGCCATCGACCCCGCCCAGGCGCCCGACTGGATGGTCCCCGCCGCCCGAAACCTCTACGCCCGCGCCATCGAGGACGGCTGGGCTCCCGGTGGCACCCCCGGCTTCGCCTACACCGTTGGCTGGGATGGCACCCCTGTCACCACCCAGCGCCTCCACTGGGTCGCCGCCGAGGCCATTGGCGCCGCCGCCGCCCTACACCACGCGACCCAAGACCCGATCTACGCCACCGACTACCAAAAGTGGTGGGACTACGTGGCCGAGTTCGTCATCGACCACGAAAAAGGCTCGTGGCACCACGAGACGGATCCCGACGGCCGTCCCGACATCACGATCTGGCCGGGCAAGCCCGACGTCTACCACGCGGTCCAGGCGACGCTCATCCCGCGCCTGCCGCTGGCCCCCGCGATGGCGCCCGCCCTGGCCGCGGGCCTGCTTGACGTGAGGTGACCCCTCGCCCCCAGGCGTCGCGCACCGGCTTGGCCCTCGGTGTCGCGTCGTACCTGCTGTGGGGCTTCCTGCCGCTCTACCTCCGGCTCCTGGACCCCGCCGGCCCGGTCGAGGTGATCGCGCACCGAGTGATCTGGACGCTCGTGGTGTGCCTCGTCATCGTTCTCCTGCTACGTCGCTCGCGAGAGCTAACCGCCGCGCTACGTGATCGGCGCACGATGGCGGCCCTCGCCACCTCTGGTGCGCTTCTGTTTGTGAACTGGCTGGTTTTTGTCTACGCGGTGGGCAGCGACCAGCTGGCGGAGGCGTCGCTGGGCTACTTCATAAACCCGCTGATCACGGTCGCGTTGGCCGTGGTGTTTCTGCGCGAGCGGCTGCGGCCGGTCCAATGGGTGGCGTTGGCGATCGGAGGGTCGGCCGTCGTGGTGGTTTGGTCGGGGATCGGACGCTTCCCTTGGATTGCGCTGACGTTGGGGTTTAGCTTCGGGTTCTACTCGTATGTGGAAAAGCGGGTGGGGCGGGCCGTGGCCGCCCCGGTCGCGATGAGTGTCGAGACGATCGCGGTGCTGCCCATCGCGGTCGTGTACTTGACCTGGCTGGGGGCGCGGGGCGGGCAGAACTTCGCAGGCTTGGGGGTCTGGCACTCGCTGGCCATGGCCGGGGTGGGTCTGGCGACGGCCGTGCCGCTGCTGCTCTACAACGGGGCGGCGCGGAGGATGCCGCTGTCTACCCTGGGGCTCCTGCAATACATGTGCCCTCTCATGCAGTTCCTTACGGCGCTGCTGGTCTTCCACGAGGCGATGACTCTGGTGAGCTGGATCGGGTTCGGCCTGGTCTGGGTAGCGCTCGTGGTCCTGGTGACCGACGGAGTGGTCGCGCGGCGAAGGGTGGCGCGGGGCGTGCACGCCGCTGTCCCCTAGAAGAGCGTGAGCTCCAGGTCGTGGTGTCGTGACGCGGGTGTCCGAGAGGACAGGTCGTCAGAGTGAATCAGCGCCTCGACGACGCCGTGCCGGTTGTCGAGGCTTCCGCCAACGTGGTAGAAGTGGTCCTGGGTGATGTGGGGCAGGTCGCTCCAGAACCTCTCGGCGAGATCGTTTCTGCGGAACCGAGTGGAAAGCCACGTTGAGTACACGAAGGAGGCTGGTGTCTGACGGAGGAGGCCGTTGAGGCACTCCTCGTCGGTCTCGCCCCAGCCGTTGTAGTAGTCGGTATGCCTCCCAGCGTAGGGAGGGTCGCAGTAGATGAAGTCACCCGCCTCCGCCTGCGCGATCGTTGTCCGATAGTCCTGGACCTGGAACTCGAAGTCGCCCTGGCGCAGGATCGCTGCGAGTCCGTCCACTTGGTTGACGATGCGCGTGACGTATGCCTGGCTGAACCGCTCGGGCTTGCGGCAGAAGGGGACGTTGTAGCCACCCTTTCGATTGAAACGAATCATGCCGTTGAAGCCGGCGCGGCTGAGGAAGAGGAAGTCCAGGGGGTCGTGCGCCGAGTTGAACCTGTCGCGGACAAGGTAGTAGTGCGCTTCGCCATCCCTGCGGAGCAGACCGCCTTCCTGGACGAGGTAGCTCCTGACGGTGCTTCCGTCAATGTCTCCGTCTGCGACAGCCTGATACAGCGCGATGACGTGAGGGTTCGTGTCCGCCATGAGAGCACTGCGTCGGGCTAGGTTGAGCCCGACCACGCCGGTGCCCATGAAGGGCTCAATCCACCGCCCGGAGAAGTCGGCCGGCATCAGAGTCCGGATCCAAGGCACGAGCTTCGTCTTGATGCCCTGAGACTTGATCGGCGGGACGAAGACGGGGCTGTGGGGGTCACGCATCGGACTCCTGATCTCTCGTGGTGCTGGGGGCAGCGTACGTGGCCCCACGGACACGCCTAGGGACGTCCCGGCGGAAGGGCGCCGCGTCGCGACGTCAACGCGGTTGGGCGACGCAACCAACGAGCGCGGCAAGCCCTTCAGCACGCGCAACTGCCGACCTGATCCCCTCGAGGCGTTGCCGTGCCTTGTCGAGACGGTCGAGGAGGGTCGCTCCTCTCTGGCTGGTCTCCCTGGCCCGGCCACTAAGCTAGGCGCGTTGGCTCTCTCGTCGGCAACGCAAAGGTCAAAGAGTCGAAGCTGTGTGGTGCAACTGGCAAACACGGAGTGACAGGCAATCCAAGCGCGCAGGGGGCAATGCCAGCGTTAGCAGCCGTTCTCCAGCGAGGGAGTCTCACCGCCGAAGGTCGCCGGAGGGTCTCCCGTCCCGCAAGGTGGTCCGAGTCCGCCGACGTCGAGCTTTCGAGAGGCTCCTTGCGGTGGGGCTCGCGTTGCTCTTCTCTTCCGGGTGTGCCGCAACGCCGAGCACGGAAGGCCCGCTGGACACTGGAGTGAAAGAGCTTGGTGCCCTCGTGATCGGCATGTGCCCAGCCGGGGAAGGCTTCAGTCGCGCCATCGGCATCGCCGAGTTGGTGAACACCGATCCGATGATGGCAGTCGTGATTGACTCGGTGCGACTACTCGAGGCCGACGGAGTGGCGTTGAGGGAGGGGTTCGTGGTTCTCCTGAACGAAGGCGAAGGGGGATATGGCGGGGGTTTCGAGGTTCCCCCTTCGGTCGAGGAACACTCGGCCGCAGCCGCCGGTCTGTGGGAACGGAGGGTTCCGGTTGCCGGAGCGACCCTGCCGCCGCTGTCCCGCGCAAACCTCCTGCTCGGAGTGGTGGACGAACCGAGGGGCGCGCACACCGTGATGGGTGCCGAGATCAGCTACCACAGAGGTGAGAGTCGATATCTGGCCGTGTCAGGGATCGGAGCCGAGTTTGTGCCTGCTGATGACCCGGCGTGTCGGGGATAACCTGCGTTGGTGTCGTTCACTTCCCAGGAACTCCTCGGTGGCGGCTCGCCTGAGTGACTGCTGAAGGCAGCGTGCGTGGCCCCTGGGGGTGGCGGCGGGGGAGGGACGTCATCGTGCGGCGGGGGAGGCGGTGCCGGCGGGGAAGGGAGCCACCGCATCACGCACGTTCGCTGTGGGCGGAAGTAGCTGTCCACCTCGTGGGAGATGGGTTCGCGGCGGCCAGAGTCCTCTTTGCGCGGAACATAGGAAGCACCGGATGGGGTTGCCCCGGTACCACTCCTTAGCGGGAACCCAACCCAACCCCGGAAGGCTGACTCCATGGCTCGGCGGCACCTCCATACCACCCCCTCTTCGACCACACCCTCTTCCTCTCTTACGCGCGCACTCGCGCGAGCGGGGTGGCGCATCGTCGCTGGGGTGACCGTCTTGGCCGTTGCGGGGGGCGGTGCCATGCTGGCCTCGAACCTCAACACCGAGGTGGCCGAGGCAGCGTCGGTGTTCCCCCTCATCGACATCACCGACGGCGCGTACACGAAGGCGAAGTGGACGACCAACGCCTCCACCAACATGACAAAACCTCTGTCCGCGACCCCCGACGGGTGGATGCGGCTGGTTGATGGCGGCAGAGATCGCCGTGTGAACATGCTGACCGCCAGCAGTTTCCCCTCGAGCACGGGCGTCTCAGTCACGTTCGACTACCGGATGACTGGACGGGAGACCTACGAGGGCAAGGCGGGCGACGGCTTCAGCGTTTACCTCGTGAACGGCGACAAGCAGTCGAAGGTCTCGCCCGGAGCCCCTGGTGGCGGCCTCGCATACGGCCGAATCGCCGTGCCCGGCCCTCCTGCGGTGAAGAAACCTGGCGTCCTGGATGGCTACCTCGGAGTGGGGTTCGACGCTTTCGGCACCTTCGCGAATGACGTTGAGGGGAACACGGGTAGCGACCCAGAACTCGCCGGCACGCCCAACATCTCCATGAGGGGATCGGGAAACGGCAACAACTCCTCGATCACCAACAGCGGGGCTTTCTACCACTGGGCAAACGGCACGGCAGCCCCTGACATCCTGACCGGCCCGACCGACATGACCTACGACCCGGCAACCGACCCCGAGTCGATGTACCGCCGCGTCAACCTCGTCATCGGCAAGAACGCGGCTGGCGCCATGGAGGCCGCGGTGAGCCTCTCTCCTCACACTCTCAAGGGGACGGAGCCCGAGCGGCTCGACCTCGCCTTCACCGCCGACATCTCTGCGGTCAAGGGCCAGGTTGCCCTCCCCAACAACCTCAAGCTGGGCCTGGGTGCTTCGACGGGCGGAGCCACCGCCCTCATCGACATCAAGAACGTCTCGGTCGAGTCCCTGACCGACGCGGAAGTCGAAACTGACCTAGTGGCGCCTGGACGCCCCGACTTCGCCACCCCGTCCTTCCTCCCGGGCGACCCGATCTCGTTCACCTTCAAGGCAACGAACAAGGGCCCCAGCATTGTCGGCGATCCGCCACTGGGCGTCGCGGGAGTCGGAGGCGACTTCACCTGGCTGCTCGACAACTCCACCGCCACCTGGACCTGCGCCGTCACGGGCACAGCTAAGTGCATCGCAGCTTCGGGGACCGGAGCCAAGGTCAACGCCCTGTGGCATGGCCCGGCGAACACCGGAGTGACCGTGACGGTCAAGGGCAAGATCCGGGCCGATGCGGTGCCTGGGCTTCAGAACATCGAAGGCATCATCCCCACAAACTTCAACGACTTCACCTTGGATCTCGGGACCCGGCAGATCACCAAGGACCGGGGCGTGGGCGACCTCAACCTCGACAACAACACTGATTCCGTCGAGATCCGGATCCTGGAGCATCGTCTTGACCTCGACCTTCAGGCGTCTCCAAGCGATCCGGCTGAGTTCACGCTTGGCCAAGAGATCACCATGACTTACGAGGTCACGAACTCCGGCACAGCCCCGCTGACCGACGTGGAAGTCACCTCGACAGAGTTCACCGGGTCTGGCTCGCTGAGCGACATGGAATGGACGTGGCCGGACGATGACGGCGCTCTCGCCCCAGGTGAGCAAGCCACCGCAAAGGCTACTTACATCCTGACCCGGACTGATGTGAACAACACTTGGCTCCGTCACTCGGCCGAGGCAGCGGCCGTGGGTCTCGACGAGATCCCAGTCGACGCAGAGCCCCAGACCGTGCTCCTCCAGAGCAAGGTCCCCTCCATCGACAAGTCGAGCGTCTCCATTACCGAGGGTGACAGGGCCGCCGATGGTTCGGATGCCCACATCGTCACGGTGACCTTGAACAACGGGTTCGACGAGCCGATGGTCGGTGAAGAGGACATGATCACGGCGTCCGCTGACCCGAGCAAGGGCGTGAGCCTGGGCCCCGTCGAGGCCACCGACACCCCGGGCGTCTACACCTTCGAGGTCACCTCGACCAAGGTGGGCACCACCACGGTCACCGTCGGCTACCCGGGCATGGAAGACTTCCCCGGGCTCCCCGCAGCGTTTGTCGTCGGCGTCATGTCCGACTCGACCTTCGCCATCGTCCCCTCCACCCTCGAGGTGGACCAGATTGCGACGGCGACGGTCACGCTGGCCGACGCCCACGGCAACCCCATCATCGGCCAGGAAGTCTCCATCGAGGCCGAGCCCGCAGGCCTGGTGTCCGCCAACACGACCGTCACCACGGACGTCAACGGCGAGGCCACCCTCGCGCTCACCACGACCACGGCCGGCACCTACACCGTCCACGCCTCCTACGATTCGCTCGAGCTGGCCGACTCGCCCCAGACCGTCACCTTTACCCCCGGTCCCGCCTGCGCAAACCCAGTACTGAGCACGATGACGGCGCTCACCTCGGGTCCGAAGGTCGCCGACAAGGTGGAGACTCACTCGGCCTTGGTGACTGTGCGCGACTGCTTCTCCAACCTGGTTCCCGACGCATCGGTGACGTTCGGGTTGGTTGGTGGCGAGGTAAAGGGCTCTGGTCTGACGGTTGAGACCGACGAGTCGGGCCAGGTGACTATCGAGTTCGCTTCGGATTCGTTCGCTTCCCACACTGCTGTCCTGTCCGCGACCGTTGAGGCCGACGGCACAGAGATTGCGATTCCGGTTGAGGATTCGCTTTCGGAGACGGAGCTGGAGTTTGAGTTCTCCTCGCGGACTCCGGATAACTCTGAGTACACGGTCACCGACGGGGTTCGGGTTGCTGACGGTGTTGCTTCTCACACGATCACTGTTGAACTGCGCGACGAGCAAAACGTTCCTGTTGCTGGTCAGGCGATCCGTATCTACGCGACTGCCGAGGGTCGCGGTAGTGAGGCGAACGCGGTTGTCTCGAAGTTCGCTGAGACTTCGACTCCTGGGACCTACACGGCGCAGGTCACGTCGATCTCCCAGGGTGTTAAGGATGTGGCTGTTTGGTGGTCTCATGAGGGCGCGATGCAGGAGATCGCTGCTGTGGATTCATCTGAGGTTGAGTTTGTTGCTAAGCCGAATCCGACTGTTGACTCGACGTGGTTCACCGTGTCGGGTGGGCAGAGGGAGCCTAATGGGGTTGATGCTCACACGCTGACTGTCACGGTGAACGATGACAATGGCAATGCGATTCGGGGTGCTGCTGGTCGGATCCATGCTTCGTCGAAGATGCTGGTGACGGATGATGCTGATGTGGCGACGATTGGTTCGTTCACGATGATCGCGGACGGCGTCTACCGGGCGCCTATCACCTCGATGACCGCGGGCATCCACCGGGTTGAGGTCGCGATTGATTTGGTTCCTGCCGGTAGCGGTCAGCTTGCTGTGTCGCCGAAGGTCAACTCGGATGCTGATTTCGTTGCGACTTCTGCGGGTTGGGCTCAGCTGACTGTGGTCGGCGGGCCGAGTCAAGCTGTTGAGACCGGCACCTACCAGCTTTCTGTTGTGGTTCGTGACCGGGTGGGTGGCAATCCTGTTGCCGGTGTGCCCGTGACGCTCACGCTTCCCACGGCCGATGCGGGGCAGCCGTTCTTTGGTGAGGCTGTTTCGCCGACTATCACCAAGACCACAAGCTATGCCGGTCTGATTGAGGTTGCTGTGGCTTCGACTCGCGCTGGGTCCTTCCCGGTCGAGGCGACCGTCGACTCCCTGGAGACTGTGGCTGGTTCGCCGACCAACCTGGTGTTCACCACTGATCAGGTTGATCTTGCCGCCTCGCGCCTGTGGACTGAGGACACTGGCTCCCGGTATGCCGACGGAGCGTCCTACTTTGTGGTTAAGGCTGAGCTGGTTGACCGGTTCGGCAACCCTGTTCCTAACACTGAGGTCGCCTTCGACGCCTCCGGCGCAGGCATCACCACCGCCCAGGTTCCTTCCTCGGGCAAGACCGATGCGCAGGGACTGGCTTCCATCCATGTTGCTGCCAACGCTGCGGGTCCGGTCACGGTGACTGCGAGTGCTCGCAGCGAGGGGTCGATGAAGAAGCTGGTTACGAGCACTGGCGCAGAGCAGCAGGTTCGGCTTGCTTTCGTTGCTGGTGACATCGACTATGCCGCTTCCTTCTTCACGTTGCCGACTGCTGATGCAACAAAGGTCGCTGGTGATGACGCTAACGCCCACCTGGTTGTCGCCTGGCTCTACGACGCTCACGGCAACCCGATTGACCTGTGTCTTGACTCGCTTGGCGAGCCCACCGACTGCCAGTTCGACCTGCTTGATGCGATCGCTACTGGCCCGGAGGGCTCCGCGACGGTTTCGGCTTTCCGTAAGGCTGGTCCTCCGGAGCTTCCGGAGATGGGTGCTGCTGGCAACCAATACGTGGCCACCATCACCTCGAAGACCGCCGGTACCAAGACTCTTGTCCCGACCTTCGATGGTGCCGCGCTTCGGCCCCAGAGTCCTGCGGTTGACACGGTCACCTTCGTTGCCGACAAGCCCGCGTCGGCCACCTCCTCCTACTCGGTGACCGCGACCGCCTCTGTGGTGGCCGATGGCGTCTCGACCCAGACTGTGACCGCTCTGATCCGCGACCAGCACGGTAACCCCGTTTCTGACGTTGCCTCTCAGCTGACCGGGTCGGCTAGCCCGGCCGTGGTCGGTGGGTTCGCTGCGGTGGATGGCCAGCCCGGCGTCTACAGCGCGACGGTCACCTCAACGGTTGCTGGTTCGCATGAGGTGAAGGTCAAGCTGTCGATCTCGGGTGGTCCGGAGTTCAACCTGACTGCTGACGGCAACGCGGATGCGACCTTCGTCGCTGGTGACCCGGATGCGACGAAGTCAAAGCTGGTGTTGAGCCATGCTTCCCAGACTGTGGGCCAGAACGTCACTGCGACGATCACCCTGCGTGATGCGCACGGCAACCCTGTGGCCGCTAGCCCGGCGCGCCTGTGGCTTACCCCGGCCCCCAAGCCCGCGTTCGGCTCCGACATCCTGACTGCCAACTCTGATGAGTCGGGCGTCATCACCTTCACGTTCACTTCTCTCCAGGCTGCTTCTCACGAGGTGCGGGCCGACCTGGCAGAGACCGGCGACCAGATCACCGGTTCTCCGACTCCTCTGGTCTTCACTCCTGGTGCTGTTGCTTCGGCAACACTGACCAAGACCAGCCCCGCA
>WQYN01000024.1 GCA_009781225.1 Micrococcales bacterium
GATTCGCCGAGGCGAGTGATCAGCGCCTCGACCATGAGGCCCGCATCTCGGGGATCGTGATGGTGCCGGGTCGCCGAGACGCGCGCCGCCTCATCGGCGTGGGTGACGAAGTCCTCAACGGCGTTCAGGGTCTTGGCTCCGTAGCGAAAGCGGGTGGCTTTGCGGTTGTTCGTCACGTCAACACCTCTCCCGCCGCGCCGCCGACTTCGGTCAGCGGATTTGCCGGATCGTCTGCGAGGAGCCCCACACCGTGTCGGCGGTGAGAACGGGAAGGCCACGATCGAAGGCCATCGCCAGGCAATGGCGATCAGCAAGAGAACGGCCATCGCGGGGTTTCCACTGTGCCGCAGCAGATTCGGCGAGCTCGGCGGTCACCGGCACGATCATCAGGTCAAAGCTCAGGAGCAACAATCGCGCTGCATCCCAACTGCGATGAGCGGCGAGGATCTTTTGTGCGACTTCCGACCAGTTGGCCGCCGAGCACACCGCCCCGCCCTCCAATGCCTCCAAGACCAGCTGGCTCCCCGGCTCGCCCAGGAGAAAGGCGAGGATGGCCGATGAGTCGAGGACCATCATGTGGCGTCCTCGGCGGTCGCCGCCGCCCTACGCTCGGCCAGCAGTTCGGTGACCAGGTCCAGACCCGCAAGGTCAGCTCTCACGTGGGCAAGAAGCCGCTCCCGGGTTGCCAGGCAGATCCCCGTCTCAGTCTCGGTCACGATGAGCTGGTCACCCGCCTCGATCCCCAGCCGGTCACGAATCTCCTTGGGGATGACAAGTCTCCCCCTGTCTCCCATCGTCAGTGTCGCTGTCCCACTCACGCGTTGATAGTACCACTCCCGAGAGCAGAACCCCACTGCCGGCGAGACTCATCCACGGGTGGGATGAAGGCTGGCTTGGGGGGGAGGCTGGTTGGCTTACGGGTTGGACACGGACGGCGGCATCTGGGCCTGGGGAGACACTACGTGAGTTCCTTGCGTATGCTACTCTCCTTACATGAGCACGATGTATGCGACAGTAACCTCGAAAGGGCAAATCACTTTGCCTGCCAAGGCCCGGCGAGCACTAGGACTGCGCGCCGGACAAAAGGTTGCCATCCACGTGGGCGAGAACTCGCTGACCATCGACGCCCCCGGTGACATCGCCTCGCTAAGAGCGCTGGCACGCGAACAGGCACAACACGCCGGGACGTGGGGCACGGTACCAACAGCAGGCGACGGCTGGTCCCACAGGGCGGAGGACTATCGTGCCGACCGCTGACACCAACGTCGTCCTGCGCTGGATGCTCGATGACGTTCCCGACCTGACGGAAGCGGCAGACCGGGTACTCACCCAAATCCCGCGTTGCGTTGTGCCTGACGTGGCTCTGGTCGAGGCCGTCTACGTGCTTGAACGCGTGATGCGCCTGCCACGCTCCACCGTCGCGCAACTGGCCGAGGCACTACTCGCCGAGGCCAACGTCGACGCCGACCGTGAGACCTGGGCTGACGCCCTGGCCGCCTACCATTCGCACCCCAAACTGTCCATGGCCAACACGTTCCTTGCCGCGCAGTCACGACGATCAGGACGCGTGCCGCTGTACACCTTCGACCAGAAACTGGCCAACCAACTCCCAGTCGCCGAACTCCCCATGTAACGCCCACCGGACTGCGGTGCGGGGCTACTGGTTCCAGGTCAGGCCGATCTGGGCGCGGATCTCATCGAGCAGACCCTGGATGGCGATGGTCTCTTCTATGGGGATCAGCGGATGGGTGAGCAGGCCGTCTGTGATGGCTTGGGCGGTAGCGGCCAACTCGTACTCGTAGCCGCGCGAGGCGACTCCTGCCCACTCCCAGGTCTCCTTGGTGCCGTCGGCAAAGGAGAAATGCAGGGGGGCGGGAGACCAAAAACCGGGGACCTCACAGTAGCCCATGGTGCCGGCGACCCAGGCGGCAGCAGGGGTCTGGACCAGTATGGAGGACTGGGCAACGGCGTGAACGCCCTGGTCAGGGTAGCCGAGAATGACAGAGATGTGGCCATCAACACCGGTTGGCACCATCTCGGCGCGGGCCTGGACAGTCTGAGGGATGCCGAAGAGGTCGGCGATCCACATCAGGGGATAGATGCCCTTGTCGTAGAACGAGCCGCCGCCCAACGCCTTGGAGAAAAAGCGGTTGCTGAAGTCAGGGATGTCGCATTCTCCAAAGTCAGCGACGGCGGTGATGAGGTCTCCCAGGTCGCCGTTGGCGACGCGGCGGCGCAGCTCGATCTGGTGGGGGAGGAAGCGGGTCCACATCGCTTCGGTGATGAAAAGGCCCTTGGCTTGCGCCAGCTTTGCCAGGTCGATGGCATCGCCCTGAGTGAGTGTGAAGGGCTTTTCTACCAGGACGTTCTTGCCCGCTTCGAGGGCGAGCCGGGTGTTGGCGTGATGCTCGGAGTTGGGGGTGGCGATGTAGACGACGTCCACGTCAGGGCGGGCGACTAGCTCTTCGTAAGAGCCGCACGCGACAGGAATGTCGTACTTGTCCGCGAAGGCTTGGGCTTTTTCCTTAGATCGCGAACCGATTGCTTGGAGGATCTGGGTGGTTCCGGCGCGGGCAGACTCGGCCAGGTAGTCGGCGATCATGCCGGCGCCAAGGAAACCCCAACGCAAGGGGGGTGCTGCCGCGGGATCTGGGATGTGGGTCATAGGGTCAGCGTAGTAGGAGGTTGGTCTCCCCCATCAGCCGCAAACCCCGAAAGGACCCCCGCTACGCCCCCAGCAGCGCTGCCGGAATCACCGCGACACCATCGCTGCGTCGATAAGCGTGACGGCCCGTCGTCACCACAGCCGTGTCGACCACCCTGTCGCCCAGCGTGTGTCTCAGCCACGTCAGGTGGCGAGTGTCGCCATCGTGCACCGTAGCGGTGAGCTTGATCTCCAGGGCGATGATCGCGCCGCCTGGCCCTTCGATGATCAGGTCGATCTCGTGACGGCCGTCGCGATCACGCAGGTGGCTCACTCGCGCATCAGCCGCATCCGCGAAGGCTCGCACGCCCAGGGTGACCAGCGACTCGAAGAGCGGGCCCAGCATCGCGGTGCCGCGGATCGAGGCGCGGGAATCGCGACCGGCCATGAGGGCTGCGGCGTCCAGGCCCAGGAGGCGGGCGGCGAGCGCGGGGTCGGCGAGGTGGTGTTTTGACGCCTGGGCCAGACGCGCCAGCGGGTTGTCGTGCGGGAGCCACGCCGGGGTCGGGTCGAGAAGCCACAGGTTGGCCAGGGTGTCGCGGTAGGTGATCGTGGTGGCCTTGGTCGGCTTGTCACCCTGGTTGGGCGTGGCTGCGTCCAAGATCACCGAGTAGGTCGCCGTGGTGGACGTGGCGGCGGCGTAGGCGGCCAGCCAGGCACGCAGCGCTTCCGGACGCCTGATCGGATGGCCCGCTTCGAGGAATTCCTTGTGGACGATGGCGGAGATGTAGTTCTCGAGCGCCAGCTGGCGAAGGCGAGGCGTGGGTTCGCGGCGGATCGCGGGAAGGCCTGAGGTGACGATCTCTTCTACGTAGTCGGCGAGCACCCTCTCGGTTTCGCCTGTGATCTGCGCGTTTCCTTTGAGCATCGCGGCCAAGGAGACCGAGGGTGCCTCGAATCCGCGCTCGGGAAGGCTCATGGGGCGCAGGCGGAAGGCGACGATTCGGCCCGCTCCGGAGTGGACGTGCACGCCCCGGGGGGCCGAGCTTCCGGTCAGGAGGAAGCGGCCGGGTACTTGATGGTCGTCAACGGCGCGGCGGACTCTGTCCCACACCTCGGGCCATCTTTGCCACTCGTCGATCAGGAGCGGGGCGGGAAGGGTGTTGATGAGATCGGGGTCGGCTTGGAGGCGTTGGAGGTCTGTGGGGTCGTCGAGGGCCAGGACGGACTTGGCTCTTTGGAGGGCGGTCGCTGTCTTGCCGACGCCTCTGGGGCCGTTGAGGGAGGTCGCGCGGAGGTGAGGCTGGAACTCGTCGAGGAGGTCGTCGAGGTGGCGGCGGGTGTAGGGTCTTCTCATCAAGGTCTACTATACCATATGCGCGGGTTCTAGTATACCGTTTGCGCGGTTTGTACTGTACCTCGCGCGCGGGAGGCGCACAGCGCATCTGCTCCGAGGGCGGTTCACATCCCAACGAAGCCGACGGACGCAGGGTTTATCGGACTCCGATGAGTCGGTTGATGACGGCGATGACGGCGCTGGTGTCGTCTTCTCCCGCAAACTGGGGAGTGGTCTCCTCGAAAAAAGCCCCCCAAAATTCAAGGAAACCACTCCCCAGTTCGCCCGCCGGTCGCCGTGGCCCGCATTTCGTACTACACTGTGTGCAGTACATAAGTCAGGAGGATGATCGATGGGCGTGGACGTTCACCCTCGCGTGAGCCAGAGACACCCCGAGGTTTCGCCTGGCGACGTTGAGGTGGCGTTCGATGGGGCCCTGCGGTCCAGGGCGCGAGACACCGATCCGGTTCAGTGGGTCGGTGTTGGTCTCGACGGACGCGGGCGCCTGCTGGAGTTCGTCGCCATCGAGACCGCGCCGGGGCAGTGGCTGGTGTATCACGCGATGCCCGTCACGAAATCGGTCCTCAACGAGGTTGGACTAGGAGGGACAAGGTGACGGTAAGGTACACCGCCGTGAACGGCACCACGTTCAGCGACGACGACATCGAACGGTGGGGCGAACAAGCCGAACGCAGCTACACCGGCGCCCACCTCGGACCGTCGGTTCCAGGACGTCCGGTGAGCGTGGGGGAACAGGCCAAACCGTTCACGCTGCGTCTTGATGCCGCGCGCCGCGCCAAACTGGAGGATCGAGCCCAGGAGCAGAACACGACCGCCTCCCAGATCATGCGCGAACTGATCGACGCCATGTGACTGGTGTGGCCAGGGCGGCCATGCTGCCGGGGGGAGCTTGTCGGCGGGCTGTCATTCCGTCATCGTGCGCTTGGGGCTTTGGATGCAGGGCTGAAGCTCATCGTCACTGAGGTGGCGACCGCCGGGGAGGAGGGGATCGGGCCAGCCCTCGGGAGGCGCGGTGATGGGGTCGCTTTCGTGGCCGGGCTTGGGCGGGCCGTAGGTGATGGTGCCCTGCTCTTGGACCTCTGCGAAGTCGCGGCCGGAAAAGCCTTCGGGGACTAGGCCTTGTTGGACGAGGCAGGCGGCGATCTCCTCGTCGGTGGCTTGGCCATCGGGCTGGCGGTTGATTTGGTGTCGAAGAACAAGGCAGCAATGCTGTCGAAGAGCGGTGACACTGTCGCTGTTTTTTGTGTCTGGCCGGTGGTATGGCGCTCCCTGGCAGGGGGGGCCGTTGCCTGTCAGGGGGCTTTGGTCACAAATCCAGGTGGAGTCGCCGCCGGGCGGGATGCCGGTTTGTGTTGGAGCTGGTCAGCGGGCTGACAGAATCGAGGGTCACTGTGGCTTCTGCCGCAAAACCTGGATTTGTGACCAAAGCCCTTCCCGGCAGGCTCGCGGTGGCCCTCGCGGCGGCAACGATGATGAGGAAAACTGGGCTCCAACAGCAATGACAGCGTCCGAAGAGGGGGGCTTGTCGGCGGGCTGTCATTCCGTCATCGTGCGCTTGGGGCTTTGGATGCAGGGCTGGAGCTCATCGTCACTGAGGTGGTGACCGCCGGGGCTGCTGACGCTCAAGGATGGGTCTCACACCCCACCAACCGTATGAAACTGTATACTTGGGCGATTCATACAGATTCATACGAAACGAGACGTAGATGCTGATCAGCCCCTACAAGCCAGGAGGAACGCCGCCCTACCTCGCCGGGAGAAGCCGCGAGCTGCAGGCGATCCGCGACTTCCTGGCACCCGTGGTCGCCCACGGAGAGAAGGCCGACGCCCAGATGGTCCTCCACGGCCCCCGAGGCATCGGCAAGACATCAGTCATGGCGGCGGCAGCCAGTCAAGCCGCTGAGGACGGCTTCGTCGTCGCATGGACGTCCTGCCACCGGAAAGAGCCCTTCCTCGCCGACCTAGCTCGATCAATCGACCGGGCCCTTGAGCGCGCCGAGGTCACCGACCCACCCAGGCTTCGCGCAACCGTCGATCGAGTCGCGCTTGAGGTAGGAGTGCCCGCAGTGGCCAAACTGAGCGCCGACTTCAAGCGTGGCCACAAACCCACTCCCCCGTCGGGAGCGATCGCCGCCGTCGAAGACCTCCTGACCCAGGCCGCCGTCGCTTCCTCCGGCTCCCAAACCCACGGATCAGGCGTCGGCCTACTCATCGCCATCGACGAGCTCCACGCAGGAGCGCCTGGCGAGCTGGCCATCCTGCTCAACGCCAGCCAGAACCTCAACCGCGAGCGCGAGCACTACCCGCTGGCCATCCTGGGAGCAGGCCTGACCTCGACACTCGGCATCCTCACCTCCGCCGCGACCTTCGGCGAACGCAGCCGATGGCTGGGCCTACCAGAACTCCAGGACGAAGATCTCGCCGAGGCGATCGTCGCCCCCGCCACCGAGCTCGGCGTGAGCTGGCATCCCGACGCCGTCCGCCTTGTCTTGGCCGCCGCCCACCGCTACCCGCACTTTGTTCAGGTCATGAGTAGCGCAGTCTGGCACGCCGCAAGGCCGGACGATGGCGGCACGATCAGTCCGCACGACGCCCGCGCCGGGATTATCGTGGGACAGCAGGAAGTCGCCGACCTGTACCGAGCACGCTGGGATTCGCTGACCGCAGCCGAAAGCCGCCTCGCCGCTACCATCGCGCACCTTGGTGGGGAAGAAGCGGTTGACCGAGCGGCCATCGAAAACGCCTTCGGAGGCGACATCTCCCCCTACCGAGCACGCCTCCTAGACAAAGCCGTCATCGAAGAGGCGACTCGAGGTCAACTGTGCTTCACCCTCCCAGGCTTCGCCGACTTCGTCCTTGCCGAAGCCGACGCCACTGCGCCGAAAACGAACCACCGCGGCAACGACGGGTAGACCGACTGCGAGTTTCGTCATCGTGCATCTTGGTGTAGAACAGTGTCGTGACATCGGGTACGATGCACGCATGGCTCAGACCGTGACCACCAGGGAACTCAACCAGCAGACGTCGGCGATCTTGGCGAAGGTGCGGGAGGGCGAGGAGGTCGTCGTGACGTTCTCGGGGCGTCCTCAGGCCCGAATCATCCCCTTTGCCTCCCGCAACACGTTGGAGCGACGCCTGGCCGAGGGGCGAATCACCCCTCCCACCAGGCCCCGGCCTCCGGTGCGAAAGACCATCTCCTCGCCCATCAGCGTGGACGACCTGCTCGCCGCAGACCGCGAAGACTGGGAGCCGACGGCCTGATGGAGACCTACTACCTCGACACCTCAGCTTTCCTGCGCGGCATCATTGACACTGAGAAGGATCACGCCGCCGTCGCGGCGTTCCTTGGCGGCGAAGACCGCCGCTTCCTTAGTTCCGAGCTGCTGGCCCTGGAGGCCGCCAGGGCCAGGGTTCGCCTTTCGCGCTGCGCCACTCCCCCGCCGGACCTCGAGGCAGTCATCGAAGAAGCGTTGGAGCAGCTTTACCTGTGTCCCCTCGATGGAGAGGTTCTCGCGTCGGCGAAAGCCATTCCCCAGGTCGTCAGGTCACTCGACGCCCTCCACATCGCCACCGCCGAGGTCTACGCGGACTCAATTGACGCTGTGCTCACCTGCGACGGCAAGGTGGCCACGGTTCTTAAGGAGCGAGGAGTGCCGGTGGTTGAACTCGGCGTGGCGCGGTAGCACCAACAGCCCCGCCACCGCTGCCAACCCTTCAGCCGCAAACTGCGGAGCGGTCTCCTTGAAATTACCCCTCCTTAATTCAAGGAAACCACTCCCCAGTTCGCCTCGCTGAGGGCCGGGGAATCGTGTGGGAGACTGAGGCCTGTGGCACCCCGAATCCTGCGGCTGGAGCGACCGGGCACCCGCAGGCTCACTGCCGTTCCCGTCATCGTGCTCATGCTGGGGACGGCTACCGGCTGCGGGGGGGCCGCGCCCACCTTGCCGCCGGCGGACCAGGCGCGCACGGTCGCCGACGCGTACGCCGAGGCCTTGGGGAGTGGAGACTTCTCCGAGGTGCCACTGACTGCGCTGGGCCCGACTGACGCCGCCACTGTGTGGACAGCGATGACGCAGGACGTCCTTGGGATGGCCCCGTCTGCGGAGGTTGAGAGCGTTTCCGTGGCCCGCGCGGCTGACGGCACCCCGACCCATGGCAAGGCCTCGCTCACGGTGACGTGGGCTGGACGGGGGTTGAGCTGGTCTTATGCCACCGACTTGTCGCTGATCGCTGGGTCGGGCGACCGGTGGCTCGCGGTCTGGTCGCCCGCCACACTCCATCCCAGCTTGCACGATGGCGACACTCTCGCCGATGAGCGCACGCGTCCGACCCGGGGGCGCATCCTCGGCGCGGGCGGCGAGGGGATCGTGATTCCGCGCCCCATCACGCTCATCGGGGTGGACAAGGCGGCGGTGCCCGAGGGCGTGGACGCCGAGGAGGTGGCTCGAGCGCTTGCGGCAGGCCTGCGGATCGACCCGGATGAGTTCGCGGCGAAGACCGCCGCTGCCGGATCGCGCGCCTTCGTCGAAGGCCGGGCCGTTTGGGAAGAGGACGTCCCGAACTACGCGCTTCCTCCCGAATACGTGGGCCACGGAGTGTCGACCCGTGTCGCGACCCGGCCGCTGCCCCCTGCCAAGTTCTTTGCCCGGCCCCTGCTGGGTGAGGCGGGCGAGGCGGGGGTCGAGGCCGCAGAGGCGACAGGAGGCGAGATCGAGGCGGGTGACATCGTCGGCCTGTCCGGCTTGCAGCACCAGTACGACGCGCGCCTGCGCGGCATGCCCGGCGAGGTGATTCAGCGCATTCCCGCAGACCCCGCGGCCAAGCCCGAGGTGCTCTTCGAGTCCCCAGCAGAAGACGGCCGCGACGTGGTGACCACGCTAGACATCGCGGTGCAGGAGGCCGCCGAGGCCGCCCTCGTCGGTGTCGACTCTCCCTCCGGCCTCGTCGCGATCCGCCCGTCCACCGGGGAGGTCCTGGCCGTCGCGAGCGGCTTCGGCTCGTTAGGGGTTTCCACCGCGACAGCCGCGGAAGCCGCGCCCGGAGCAGTGTTCCTGGTGGTCAGCGCCTTGGCCTTGCTCCGGACGGGGATGGACCTCGACGGGTCGGTGGAGTGTCCGCCATCGTTCGCGGTTGACGGGGTGGACTTCGCCGCGACGGGACCCTCACGACTCACCTTGGCTGAGGCCGTCGCGTTCGGCTGCGAGACCGCCTTCGCGGCCTCCGGGGCCTTGGTCGGTGAGGACGACCTCACCGAAGCCGCCACCACCATTGGTTTCGGGCGCACGATGGCGGCCGGCATCGATGTCTTCCCCGGCGCCTTGGGGGGTGGGCTGGGTGCGGGAGAACACGCGTTGGCGCTGGTCGGAAGAGGCCCGGTGAGGGCATCTCCCTTTGCCATGGCCTCTGTCGCGGCTTCGATCGCGGCAGGGGGCCAGGTCTCTGCTGTGTTGGTGACCGAGCCACAACCCTCGGGCTCGGCCTCCGCCTCGGAAGGGCCGCCGCTCCAGATGAACGAGGCCCTCCAGCTAGACGCCATGATGCGCCTCTCGGTCACCGACGGCCCGGCCCGTGTCCTCTCCCCCGCTTCCGACGAGGTCGCCGCCCTCATCTCAACCACCTCCGACGGCGCCTGGATCCTCGCCACCGTCGGCGACCTGGCCCTCTGCGCCTACGCCGAGGACCCCAAGGACAGCGGTCCCCTGACTCAAGCCCTCCTCACCTTCCTAGCCACCGCGGCCCCCGAAGCCCGCTGACTCGAGGCGGTCACAGGTGGCTGGTCAGGCTTAGGCACCGAGGGGCCTAAAGAGGCCCGGCGCGACGAGTCCTACGGGCCCAGGCAGTCCAGCGGGACCAGGTGAACGCCATCGTCCCTGGTATGGGCAGCACCTCCGGTCGCGGTGAGGATCAGCAGGAAGGCGGGGTCGGGGATTTGCCCGGCGAGTTTCGACTTCAGGCGCAGGAGGTTGCGGGCGGCTTCGTCGGCGCGCGACCCGCTCATCTTGACCTCGACCGCTCCCCAGGTGCCATCGCGGGTGGTGACGATCGCATCGGCCTCCAAACCTGCGTTGTCGTGGTAGTGAAAGACTTCGCCCCCGGCGGCCTGGGCGTAGACGCGCAGGTCACGGACGCACAGCGACTCGAAGAGGAACCCGGCGGTATTGGGATCGGCCTCCACCATGGCGGGGGAAGCCCCGAGGGCAGCGACCGCCAGGGATGGGTCAACAAAGTGGCGTTTCGGCGCGGCATAGAGCTGGGACTTCGAGCGGATCTCGTGTCGCCAAGATGGCAGATCCTCGGTGACGAAGATGCGGTCCAGTGCCGTGAGATAGGCGCGCACGGCATCCGGCGAGACTGTGTCGATGGGGCCGCTTTGTGCGCTGGCATCGGCGTGGATAGTGGTGACCGAGGCGAGCGTTGCCGTATTGCGTGCCAGGGAGCGCAGGACGTGATCGACCTTGCGGGGGTTGCGCCTGACACCGTCGGCTCGGGAGATGTCAGATTCGGCAACCGCTCTGAGGTACTGGCCGGGCAGGTCGAGGGCGCTTTCCTCCGGTTCGCCCAGCGATCCCGGCCATCCGCCGCGACAAATGAGCCGGACGGCTTGCCGATAGGTGAGGTGGGCCGCAGCCGGCTCGAGCGGCCCTCCCGCCAGCAGATGGGCCAGTGAAACCGCGCCGGTCGACTTTCCCATCTCATACAGGGACATCGGTCTCATGTGCAAGCGGGCGAAGCGTCCTGCGCCCGAGTGCCGCATCGCGTCAAACGGCGGAACCGCTGAGCCAGTGAAGATGAATTGGCCCTTTTCTCCGGCGTCATCAATGAGGCGGCGGGCGGCGTTCCAGACTTGCGGCGCATCCTGCCACTCGTCCACCAGGCGAGGTCGGGCGCCCTCGAGAACGTCCCTGGGGGCCACTTCTGCCCGTTTTCGCGAGTCTTCGTCGTCCAGGTGGATGGCAGAAGCAGCGTGGTGAAGGCCCGTCCACGTCTTGCCGCACCACTTCGCGCCGTCGATGACAACGCATCCAAAGCCACGTAGGTAGCGTTGCACCCAAGCGTCGATCACTCGGGGTCGGTACCCACCGGGGACGGGAGTCTCCATGGCCGCTACCGTACCACATTAGTGCAGGTAATGGGGGCCAACCCGCGGATACTATCGTTTCCAACCCGCGAATACTATCGTCGCCAACCCGCGAATCTTATCCTCCGCGTCGGTGAGGGTGTCCCCCGCCGACGCTCTGCGGGCATGGGGACGTTGGCTCGCGCGCTGCTTTTGGTTTTCGCGCGCGAGACGACGTTCCCATGTCCGCAGCCCTCCCGCAGACAGGGTCCCCCGCCGACGCTCTGCGGGCAGGGGGCCGTTGGCTCGTGCGCTGCTTTTGGTTTTCGCGCGCGAGACGACGTTCCCATGTCCACAGCCCTCCCGCAGACAGGGTGCCCCGCCGAGGCGGCGCCGGGCTAGACCGGATAGGTAGGTGGCGAGGAGGGAGCTTGGCCTACGGTTGCGTCGGGAGAGAAGGGGACTCCGGACTTGGAGCCGGCGCGGGTGGCGTCGGTGGTGGCGGCATCTACAGCACCTTGGGCTTGGCGCAGGGCTGCCGAGGCGTCGGGGAGAGCGATCTCGTCGAAGGCCGGAGGGGCTTGCGCTGCGAACGCGGCGGAGGCGCCGTCATCGTGCGACTTGGGAGCCAGGGAACCACCGAAGGCTTGGGACATGCCTTCGAGAGCGGCGGTGAGTTCGGCGGGGACAATCCAGAGCTTGTTGGCCGGGCCCTGGGCGATCTGCGGGAGCATCTGGAGGTACTGGTAGGCCAGCAGCTTGGGGTCGGCGTCGCCGCGGTGGATCGCCTCGAAGACCTGGAGGATCGCGCGGGACTGGCCCTGGGCGCGCAGGATCGCGGACTGGGCCTCGCCCTCGGCGCGCAGGATCGCGGCTTGCTTCTCACCCTCGGCGGTGAGGATCTGGGACTGCTTGATGCCCTCGGCAGTGAGGATGGCGGCGCGGCGGTCACGCTCGGCGCGCATCTGCTTTTCCATCGAGTCTTGGACCGAGCTGGGCGGGTCGATCGCTTTGAGCTCGACCCGGTTGACGCGGATGCCCCAGCGGCCGGTCGCCTCGTCCAGGACGCCGCGGAGCTGGCCGTTGATCTGGTCGCGGGAGGTCAGGGTCTGCTCGAGATCCATCGAGCCGATGACGTTGCGCAAGGTCGTGACGGTCAGCTGCTCGATGCCTTGGATGTAGTTGGCGATCTCGTAGACCGCGGACTTGGGGTTGGTGACCTGGAAGTAGATGACCGTGTCGATCGAGACGACGAGGTTGTCGGAGGTGATCACCGGTTGCGGCGGGAAGGACACGACCTGTTCGCGCAGGTCAACCCGCGCGCGCACCCGGTCAATGAAGGGGACAAGCAGGTGGAGGCCCGCGTCCAGCGTTCGCGAATAGCGACCCAGGCGCTCTACGAGCATGGCGACGGCCTGCGGGACAATCCGAATGGACCGCGCCACCACGGAGATGACAAAGATCGCGAGGATGATCAGGACGGCGATCAGGACAATGGTTCCGGTGTCGTCGGAGCCGGGGAATGCGGCGAGCATGAGGGTCGACCTCTCGTTAGTCGTGGGCTAGTGCTGCTCGGGAGCTGCGGCGACGATGGCGGTCGCTCCCTCGATCATAGTGACAACGACCGCCTGGGCGGTCTCGATGGGTGGGGCGCCGGGGGCGGTCCTGGCGGTCCACACCTCGCCGACAAGCTTGATGCGACCCGCCTCGGAGGTGACGGGAGTCAAGGACTCGCCCGCCTGCCCGACCAGGGCCTGGGCACCGGTTACCGGTTCTCCCTCGCCACGAGCATGCAGACGCGCCAGGGCCCATGGCCGTAGGAGCGCGATCATGAGAATCGCGGCGACGCAAGCCACGAGGATCTGCGCCCACCAGGGAACACCCAGCAGCGATGCGATGCAGCCCGTGAGAGCCCCTCCGGCGAGCATGAGGAGAGTCAGGTCCAGAGTCAGCAGTTCGACGAGGCCGAAAGCGACGGCCAAACCGATCCAGATCAGCCAAATCATCGTGAGGGTCCCTTCTGAGGGCCTGCCGCGCGTGCGGTCCAACGCCCCCGATCTTCGGTGATGTCCAAGGCTATACCAAAGGCAGTGGAGAGATGGATGGGGGTGGCGATCGCCCTGATCGGGCCGGCTGCGGTGAATCGCCCCTCACGCAGGAGTCCCATGTGGGTGAAGCCGGCGGGAATCTCCTCGACGTGGTGGGTCACCAACACCATGACGGGCGATGACGGCGCATCAGCAAGAGCGGTCAGTGCGGCTAGGAGGTCCTCCCGTCCCGCTAGGTCGAGTCCGGCGGAGGGTTCGTCGAGAAGGAGGACCTCGGGGTTGCTCATGAGGGCTCGGGCGATTTGGACTCGCTTGCGTTCCCCTTCGGAGAGGGTGCCGAAGGAGCGCCGGGCTAGGTCACCAACGTTGAAGAGGTCGAGGAGGGCTTGGGCTCGGTCGAGGTCCTCGCAGGAGTAGACCTCTCGCCATCGTCCTGTCACGGCGTGGACTGCGGTGACCACCGCGTCGAGAGCGGTCTCGCCGTGGGGGATGCGGTCTGTGAGGGCGTCGGAGGCCAGGCCGATCCGGGGTCGTAGGGAGAAGACATCGACACGGCCCAGCTTGTGGCCAAGGATGTGTGCCGTGCCTGAGGTGGGATGCAGGCGTGCCCCGGCGACCTGCATAAGCGTGGTCTTGCCGGCGCCGTTCGGGCCGAGAACCACCCAGTGTTCGCCTTTGAAGACCTGCCAGGTGATCGAGTCGAGGAGCATCTTGGTCCCGCGGCGGACCGATACCTCCTCAAAGCGAAAAACCTCGTTCACAGGCAGGTACTTTACCTTTCGCTTGAGGGTGGCGGGTGGTGGTAGGCAGGCACCTGGGGACGGTTCCCGCCGACGCGGCGGGGCGCCGCGCTAGTGGCGAGCTGCAAGAACACTGCGGTAGACCGCCATCGTGCGCTGGGCTATGGCACGCCAGGTGAAGTGCTCCTCGACGCGGGCTCGGGAAGCCGCGCCAAAGGCCGCGATGCGGTCGGGGTCTGACAGGGCGTCGTTGAAGGTGCGGGCCATGTCGGCGGCGAAGGCGTCGGGGTCGAGCGGGGCACCGGTGCCGTCGTTGGCCTGGTCGACCTCGATGAGCCAGCCGGTGACGCCATCTTGGACCACCTCGGGGATGCCACCGGTGGCTGTGGCTACCACGGGGATGCCGCAGGCCATGGCTTCGAGGTTGACAATGCCGAGCGGCTCGTAGACCGAGGGGCAGGCGAAGACGGTCGCGGAGGAGACGATCGCCTGGACCTCGTCATGCGGGAGCATCTCGGAGATGAGGACAACCCCGGAGCGGCTCGCACGCAGGGTGTCGACGAGGCCGGCGATTTCGCGGGCGATCTCGGGGGTGTCGGGAGCACCGGCGCACAGGACAATCTGGACGTCCTCGGGCAGCTCGCGGGCGGCGCGCAGGAAGTGGGGCAGGCCCTTTTGCCTTGTTTGGCGGCCAACGAACACGACCGACCGACGCGCGGGGTCAATCCCCCGCGAGCGGAGAACCGGCTCGAAGGCCGCAGCAGACATAGGAAACCAGGAGTCGAGGTCAATCCCGTTGTGGACCACGACCACCTTGTCCGGCGCGATGTCCGGGTAGCAGCGCAGGATGTCGCGGCGCATGCCGGCCGAGACGGCGATGATGCGGTCGGCGTGATGGTAGGCCTCGGACTCTGCCCAGCTGGACAGGGCGTAGCCTCCGCCGAGCTGCTCAGCTTTCCACGGGCGCATGGGCTCGAGCGAGTGGGCGGAGATGATGTGCGGGACTCCCCACAGGAGTTGGGCCCAGCGACCGGCCATGTTGGCGTACCACGTGTGGGAATGGACAAGGTCCGCGCCTTGGGCATGTCCGGCGAGTGCGAGGTCGGCGGCGAGGACCGCCAGCGCGGGATTGCCCAGGGCGGCTGCATCGGGTTCTTTGACGCCGATCACACCGTGCTCATCGCGCGGACCATCGAAGCAACCGACCCTCACCTGCATTAACTCTCGCAGCACCTTGGCGAGTTCGGCGACGTGGACTCCCGCGCCTCCGTACACGTGGGGAGGGTATTCGCGCGTGAATAGCTGGACGATCAGGTTCTGGTCCATAGTCCCCAGGCTACCGGTCCTTTCTACCTGGTGGGTGACGAAGGGTTTTGTCTCCCGCAGACGGCCGGCGCCCACTAGGCTGACTTTCATGGTTGCTCCTCGCGTCCTGGCCATCGTGCTCGCCGGAGGGGAAGGCAAGCGCCTGATGCCGCTGACCCGTGACCGGGCCAAGCCGGCCGTTCCCTTTGGTGGCGTCTATCGGCTCATCGACTTTCCCTTATCCAACCTGGTCAACTCCGGATATCTGCGGATCGTAGTGCTCACGCAGTACAAGTCGCATTCGCTGGACCGTCACATCGCCACCGATTGGCGGCTGTCTGGTCTGCTGGGCGACTACGTGGCACCGGTGCCTGCGCAACAGCGGCGCGGCAAGAACTGGTTCCTCGGCTCTGCCGACGCCATCTACCAGTCGCTCAACCTCATTGACGACGAGCGGCCGGACATTGTCGTGGTCGTGGGCGCTGACCACGTCTATCGGATGGACTTCCACCAGATGGTCGAGGCTCACATCGCCTCCGGGGCCGGGCTCACCGTCGCCGGAATCCGCCAGCCCATCGAGATGGCCGACCAGTTCGGGGTCATCGAAGCCTCCGAATCCGGCTCGGGCCGGATCGACGCCTTCCGCGAGAAGCCCAGCGACGCTCGGGGTCTGCCGGACTCCCCCGACGAGGTCCTCGCCTCGATGGGCAACTACGTCTTCGATGCCCGCGCTCTTGTCGAGGCCGTTAGAGCTGATGCCGACCGGCGGGATTCCCGTCATGACATGGGCGGCGACATTGTCCCGGCCTTTGTCTCGCGGGGCGAGGCGGGGTACTACGACTTCCGCGACAACACGATCGCCGGCTCCACCGAGCGGGATCGCGACTACTGGAAAGACGTGGGGACGCTCGACGTCTACTACGAGGCCAACATGGACCTCATCGCGATTCACCCTGTCTTCAACCTCTACAACTATCACTGGCCGCTCCACACCTCGAACGCGAGCCTGCCGCCCGCGAAGTTCATCCACTCCGGGCCGGGTCGGTTGGGACACGCCTCGGATTCGTTTGTCTCCCCGGGGGTCATTGTCTCTGGGGCGAATGTCTCGCGGTCAGTGCTGTCCCCGGGGGTGTTCCTCCACTCGTGGGCCTCGATCTCGGACTCAGTGCTCATGGACTCGGTTCATGTGGGGCGCCACGCGCAGGTCCACCGGTCGATCCTCGACAAGAACGTCTCCGTTGAGCCGAACGCTCAGGTGGGGCTCAATCATGAACATGACCTCGCTCGCGGCTTCATCGTGACGGAGGGCGGTGTCACGGTGGTGCCCAAGGGGGTACTGATCAAGGCGTCGGCCTGACGCCGAGGCCTCGGAGGGGGTCGGTTAGACTCGGGGCCATGCCCGAGTTTCGCCCGTTTGCTGCCTTGCGCTTCGCGCCGGGCTTTGATCTGGGGCAGGTGCTCGCCCCTCCCTATGACGTGCTGTCCCGCGATGATGTCGCGCACTACCACGCCCTTGATCCCCACAACATCACGCATATCGACGTCCCTGAGGACTACGGCCACGCCGCGACCCTCCTCAAGGCCTGGACGCAGGAGGGGACCCTACACCTAGACCCCAAGGACACGTTCACGATCTACCGGATGAGCTTCACCGATGCCGCCGGAGCCTCCCGGGAGATCACCGGCGTGCTGGGCGGGCTTTCCGTCGACGACCCGCCAGGGTTGAGGTCCAAACAGAGCCCAACGACCGTCCTCCCCCACGAGAGAACCACCCCCAAGGCCTCGACCGACCGCCTGGAGTTGATGCGAGCAACCGCTGCAAACACCTCCCCCATCTGGGGGTTGTCCCTAGCCAAGGGCCTAACCCAGGCCCTCAAGGAACCAGGAGAACCCCTAGGAAGACTCACCAAAGACGGAACCACCCACAGCGTCGAGGTCATCGCCGACCCCGAGAGAATCCAGGCGATCCGGGCCATCATCAGCTCCGATGACGTCCTAATCGCCGATGGCCACCACCGATACGGTGTCTCAAGGATCTATCGCGATGAGGTGCGGGCCGCCATCGGCCGCCAAGACACGCAAGCGGAGCAGACGCTCGCCTTTGTCAACGAACTGGTCGAGGACCAACTCTCCATCGAAGCCATCCACCGCCTCTACGCAGGGGTGCCGCGCGACGCCCTGCGCCACGCGCTCGCCCAACGCTTCACGCTCACTCCCACCTCCCTGACCTCCACCACCCTGACGGACATGGTGGAACGGGGACGGCTCGCGGTGCTGTGGCCCGGGGGGGGCGTCGATTGGCTCGCTCCCAAGCCCGGCGCCTTCGATGGCGTGCGCAACCTTGACGGGACGCTCCTGGAGACAACCCTCGCGAACCTCGACGCCGAGGTCACCTACCAGCATGGCGTGTCCCACCTGCGTGAACGCGTCGCAAGCGGGGACTACACCGCCGGGATCCTCATCCGACCCACCTCGATTGACGAGATTCGACGCACGGCGCGCGAGGGGCTCCTCATGCCCCCCAAGTCCACCTTCTTCACGCCCAAGCTCCTGACCGGCTGGGTGCTGCGCCCGACCGAGCCGCTCACCTAGACAAGAAAAGACCCCGCGGCCGTGAGCCCCAGGAATGGCCCACGACCGCAGGGTCAATGACGTCAGCTGACGGTGACGCTGATCTTCTTGGTCCCCTTGCCCGCCTTGACCGTGATCACGGCCTTGCCGGGGGCCTTCGCCTCAATGCGGCCAGCTGCGTCGACGCTCGCGACCGCCGGTGCTGTGGACTTGTAGGTCACCTTGACCCCGACTGCCGACTTCGGAGCGTAGGACACCTTCGCATCGGAGACATCCCCGACCTTCATGGCAGAGGCGACTCCCTTGACGGTGACCTTCGGCACCTTCGAGACCACGACCTTCTTGGCAAGGACCCGGACTTGGATCGATGCCTTGACGCCGTTGGGGGCCGTGACGGTGACGACCGTCTTGCCTGGCAGTTTCGCCGTGATGACACCCGAGTTCGAGACGGTAGCGACCTTGGGCTTCGAGGACTTCCACTTTCCCTTGCCCCGCAGGCCTTCGCCGTTGTAGGTGAAGGCAGTCACCTTCATCTTCTTGGACTTGAGCAGCGTCACGTTCGACTGTCCGGCCTTGACCTTGACGACGATCTTGGCGTTCGGATCCAGGTTCGGGCCGCTGGGCCCACCCGCGCGGACAAGCTTGGTGATTGCGATCGCCAACGCAGATGCCGCCTCGTCAATCTCGGACGATGACGCAGCTGGGTTCGCGATGAGCGCTGCGGCCGCGTTCTTGGCCGCCACGACAGCCGCCCAGCTCGCCGGCGTGTAGTCGCCCGCGACCAGGACTCCGGCCGCCCCCACAAGCGCGTCCAGCTTGGCCTTCCCCGATGACGCGGACGATGACGCAAGCGCGCCCATCGCTGTCACCAGCGAGGCCGCTGCGGCGTCGACTTGTCCTTGGGTTGCCGCTGCATCGGTCAGGACCGCCTTGGCCGCCGCGAGGGCGGTTGCGAACGGTCCCCAGGTTGCCGGCGTGTAGTCACCAGCCCCGAGGCCCCCCGCCGCCTGGACAAGAGCCGCCAGGGTCGAGCTGTCGACCGCCCGTATCAAGCCACGGATCGCGTCAGCCAGGACATTCTCAGCGTTTGTCACGGCCTCCTGGGATGGGCTGGGGCTTCCCACGAGGACCTGGGCCGCGGTCAGGGCGTTTTGCAGGGTCTGCCAGGTCGCGGCGGTGTAGTCCGCGGAGTCGAACTGGTCGGCCGCGTCAATGAGCGCAATGAGTAGCGCCTTGCTCACGACCGGCGCGACGCCGACCAACCCCCGGATGGCAGCAAGGAGAGCATCAGCAGCCTCGTCAACCCGCGCCTGGGTGGCATCGGGATCCGCGAGCATTCGCTGACCATCAATGAGGGCGCCTACGAGAATCCCCCATGAGATCGCGGTGTACTCGGTGGCCACCATCTGCTCGGCGGTGGACACCAACGCTGAGAGGAGCACGAAGTAGGTGGCGCGGCGCTCCAGGCCGGCGACCGAGGCTCGCAGCATGTCCAGGGCGCCATCGGGGTCGCTGGTGGCGAGGGCAAGCGCCTCACCGATCGTGACTCCGAGCGCCGACCAGCTGGAGGCTGTGTAGTCCGCCTCGTCGTAGTTGTTCGGGTCAAGGATGCAGGTCACCGCATCGTCGACATCACTGAACGAGGCCGAGGCGACTGAGAGGAGATCGTCACACGCCGGCCCGGCGGCCATGGCGGAGGTCGGAACGGCTGTGATGGCCAGACCTGCCGCCAGGGCGCATCCAACCCATGCCTTGACGTGTCGAGTGGAATTCTTTTGCATGGGGTCACCAGCCTTTCGTCTTGCTGAGGAGTTCGTCCTTCGGGGCCAAATGGCGGGGCGACCAGATCGATTCAGATATGACAGCGGAGCATGTGTTCGGAGGGTCGACCAAAGGTCTTCCAACGTGTCCCCACACCATAGGCGTCCCCCCGACCGCGGGGGGTTTTTCTATGGCTAAAGACCGCTCGGTGAGACGGCGACTAAAACCGGGGGCTCCGTAGCGTGAAGGTCTCGCAAAGCCCCCTGGTCGGCACAGCAAAGGGCGGCTGCTACCGGTGGTGTTCCGGTTGCAGCCGCCCGATTCGCGTTAGCGGATCTTCTTGGTTGCCTTCGAGGCCTTGGCTGCCGTGGTGAAGCCAGCCTTCTTCGCTGTCACTACCACCGTCAGCTTCTTACCCTTGTCAGCCTTGCGGGCCTTGTACACCGACTTGGTGGCCTTGGCCACCTTGACGCCGTCGCGATACCACTGATACGACAGCTTCGCCGATGGCGACCACGACCCGGCCTTGACCCACAGGAGGGCTCCGACCTTCGCCTTGCCCTTGATCTTCGGCGCTGGTGCCTTGACGAACGCCTTGACCGACGCAGCCTTGGCGGTCAAGACCGCCTTTGTGGTTGCAGCAGGATCAAGCGCCAAGGAAGCCAAGGCCGCCGTGGACAGCAGGGCCACCGACGAGCCATCAGCAGCCTTGAGGCGTGCCAGGGCGATCTTCGCCAACAAGGCGGTCTGAGCAGCAGACACCTCGCTGGCCGTCGCATCGTGATCGTTGTAGACCGCCTTGGCGGCCGTCAGCGCATCACCAAGTCCGGCAAGGGACGACGCCACATAGGCATCGGCACTGGCCATGATGGTGTCCCCGACATCAATCGCCGACTTCAGTCCGGCCTTCGCCGCGCGGAGAACCAGCGCCTGCAATGCCCCAGCCAGGGCATCGAAGGCGTCATCGACCTGGTAGACCGACGCCTCGGGATCGTTGTCAACGGCGATGCCCGCCGCCAAAGCGGCTGCCACAGGCGCCCAGGACGCCGGCGTGAAGGAATCGGACTTCAGGGTCTGCGCCACCGAGATCAAGGCGCGGAGCCCAGTCTTGTCACCCTTGGGAGTGGCCTTGGCCACCGCCAGTGCCAGCGCGATCTCCTCAGCCGTCACCTGAGCCTGAGTGGCAGGAGACGCGAGGACAGCCTTCGCTGAGGCAACCGCTTCTGCTAGCCCAACGAGTGACGCCGCCACATAGGCCGGCGCATTGGCCAGGATCTGCTCAGCCTGAGCAATCAACGCCTCCAAGAGGTCGGTGTTGATGGCCTCCTCCAGCGCATCGGCGGTCGCCGGGATCGCCACGAGCGCCCACTCCACGGGATCGCGCTCCGGCGGAACGGTTGCCAGGGCTGCGCGACCAGCTGCCATCGCCGCGGCGAAGGGAGCGAAGGACTCAGGCGTGTACCTCGCCTGGGCGGCCTCGAAGAGCGAGTAGACGGCAATCATCTGACGCAGACGCTCGACATCCACCGGATCTGCCGGAAGGCCGAAGGTCCGGGGCGTGATGTTGAACCCGTCGAGCCCAACCCTCATCTCCGTGCCTTGGAGGCCGGCGACCAGGTACTTCACGTGGAGAGTGCGGGACTCGCCCGGCATCAGCGTGATGTAGTTGTCGTCAGCGATGAACGGCAGGATCTGCTCGCCGTTCTCATCCTTGCCATTGATGTGGGCTTGGAGGGCCGGGAGGGTTCCGTGGTTCGTCAGGGTCACATCGAGGCCAGCCCAACCGGGCTCCGGCGATGCGGTCTCCACGACATGAGCAATGACCGAAACAGGAGCCACCGGGGCGGCGTCGGTTCCCTTGAGGGTCGTACGGATCGCCTGGTAGTTCGCCCACGGGCTCGGGGAGTTGGTGCCACGGGAAGTCCGGCTTCCTGCGGGCCACACGGCCTTGACGTCCGGGTTGTCCCAGTAGAAGTTCGTGCTCAGCACCGTGCCAGCCGTGTTGACCACCGAGGTGCGGACAAACCGCGTGCCCGAGTAGCCAGCGATGACCGGCATCTCGAGGAGCGGTGGGCCGACCCGCCGGTAGATGAGCTGACCAACCGCGATACCACCCTTGGCGATGTCCTCAGCGAGCGTGAACTCCGAGGAGCGGCCTCCGGCCTTAAGCGAGGTGACGACCGACGACTCGCCGATCTTTGTCCCCGTGAGGCTGAAGACCTCGGCCTTGACGGTGACGTTCGTCAGAGCATCCTTTGTCTCGTTGGACAAGAAGATGGTCTGGTCGCGCAGGTCGAGGATCGCGTTGATCGGCTTGTTTCCGGCCTTCTCGCCGTAGAACCCGCCGTTAAGGTCGTACCAGAAGTCGTAGGTCTGCCATGCCATCGAGGGCCAGGCGGACTGGCTCATCCACTGCATGAGGCCCGGCGTGTCGTTGACATAGACCGACTCATACAGCGCCCGGTGCATGTCGTAGTTCAGCAGCTGCACCGTCGAGATGAAGTCCGCGAACCCATGAGCCTGGTAGCCCGGGTCATAGGTGTTCGTGATGTGGTCGAGCAAACGCGCAGCCTCCGTGGCTCCACCGGTCGTGAAGTCGTGGATACCCCAGACGTTGACGCCAGGAGTCGCGGTGACGGGCGGCCACGGAATGCTGTCGCCCAGCATCCGCTTCATCGACTCCATCGTCGGGACATTGAGCATGCCCCGCTCGGTCGACAGGTTCTTCGCACCGTTGCCGTTCGAGTTGTAGCCCGAGGCGGCCGGCGTGTTGTCGAAGTACCACACCGCGTCGCGGACGCCGTAGGGGCCGTGTCCGTCAAGACCCTCGCGCGGATGCGCCGAGTTCGCGATGTAGGTGTGGGTGGGATCCACCGTGCCCGTGCCCGTCGCGGTCATCCCACGCAGGAACGCCTCAAGCGTGTTTGACGGGTTGCCCTCATTGCGTCCGCAGTAGAACGTGAGAGCCGCGTGATGGCGGACCTTCTTGACCTTCGCGAGGGCGCTGGCAGCAAACATGACCTCGTCATGGGCATTGGGCCCGTCCGAGGGGTTGGCCAACCAGAAGTCGTCCATGATCATGATGCCGTACTTGTCCGCCGCCTCGTAGAAGCCCGGATGCCCGGTCATGCCGACCCAGTTGCGGATGATGTTGAGGTTGGCTTCCTTGTGGAGGCGCATCTTCAGATCGAAGTCCTCGGCCGTGTTCGCCATGTTCCGATCCGACAGACCCCAGTTACCACCACGGCCGATGACGCGAGTGCCGTTGGCGTAGATGTTCATCCCCGCGTGGGGGTTGCGTGCCGCGGTCGCGTCGTAGGCGTTGAGTTCGGGCTGCGAGCGCCACTCGAACTCAAAGACCCGGATGCCATGCTTGTACTCCTCGGTGTCCGAGAGGATGAAGGGGCCAAACAGGGTCGCGGCCTCATGGACAGAGACGGACACGTCATAGAGCGGCTGATCGCCGTAGCCGGCTGGCCACCAGATGTCCGGATTGGTGATCGTCACCGTCGGAAGGTCGTACTCCACGGTCGACTTCGGCGGAATCGTGAAGATCATCGGGTTCGCCACGGCGGTCCCCGACGGGTTTATCGTCGCGGTCACCAAGGCGTATCTCACCTGGTCTGTCGCGTTGGTCAAGTCACCCTTGAGCGTGACGTCGGCCTTCGAGAAGTCCTTGGTCACCGTATCCAGGGCGTTGACGCCCCAGGAGTTCTCGATGCGAACATTGCCCGAGTAGGTGAGGAAGACATCCTCGTAGATGCCGACGTTGCGTCCGCGGATCGTCGGCAACCAGTCCCAGCCCACCGAGGCGTGGACGGTCGGGTTGTCTCCTCCGAGCCACCCTCCGTTGCCGCCGGCACTTGCCAGCGTCTGCACCGTGGGAGCACCGGGATAGTCGACCTTCTTGATTAGGACAGCCAGGTAGTTCGCTCCGCCATAGTTCGCAAAGGCAGTGATGTCGAGCTTGTTGGAGGTGTACGCACCGTTGAGGTCATACTCACCGTCGACGACTGACCCAGCAGCATTACCGAGCCGGTGGCCGTTGAGGTAGACGTTCGCCTTCCAGTTGATGGCCTGGAAGTTCAACCACGTCCGCTTGCCCTGCTGGGAGGCCGGAATCGTGAAGTTGTTGGTGTACCACCAGTCCGACTGGGTGAAGTAGGAATCCGAGACCTGCATCTGCCAGTCGGAGAAGTCCGGATCGACTATGGCGCCCGCATCGATGTAGGAGGTGATGACCGTTCCCGGAACGGTTGCCGGAATCCAGTTCCCAGCAACACTCGCTCCTGCGGCGGTCGAGAGGGCTTCACCCGTCGTGTTCATCTGATAGGCGCGAGCAACCTTCCAGTTGCCGCCCGTCAGGTACTGAGTGCCATCAGCCTCGGGTGCGGGCGCTGGAGGAAGGGAGATATCGAGGTCGTTGACACCCCAGACCTCAAGCTCCTGGAGCCGATAGTCAGCCCCCACCCGGTTGTCTAGGGTGACTCGGACGTACCGCTTGCCAACCTGAGGTGTCGAGAACACGACGGTGTGTGACCAGCCGGTAGCGCCGGTGACGGTCGCCGCGTTGGCCCAAGTCTCGC
>WQYN01000025.1 GCA_009781225.1 Micrococcales bacterium
CCAGGGAGTGGTCTCGTTGAATCTGACCCCACCAAAACCAACGAAACCACTCCCCAGTCCGGGAGGGAAGGGGGCGGTGAGGTCCCCCACCCAGCCCCACCCCCACCCAGCCCCTCCCCCACAAACCAGGGAGTGGTCTCGTTGAATCTGACCCCACCAAAACCAACGAAACCACTCCCCAGTCCGGGAGGGAAGGGGGCGGTGAGGTTGGGAGAGGGGTGCGCGGCTAGGGGCGGGGGGTTTTGGAGAACCAGCGGGGGGGGAGGACGGCGATGATGAGGGGGATGACTAGGGCGCCGGCCAGCCAGACGTAGGACCGAGCGAAGGCAGGGACGAGGATGTCGCCACCGGAGCCTTCTCGGGTGAGAAGCTCGCTGGTCGCAAACACGGCGACAGCCTGGGCAAAGAAGCAGGCCATTCCGGCGGCGACCCTCGTCCATGCGGAGTAGGCGGCGACGGCGAGCAGGCTGAAGGTGAGCCCGATGGGCACGGTGTTCCAGGAGCCGATCGACAGCAGGGCGTTGTGTTGGAAGGTTCCAAGGACGCCGATGACGGCGCCGCCGGTTGCGAACCTCGTCCCGCGCCACAGTGATACCGCAAGAGAGCGGGCCCGGGAGGGCGGCTTGGCAGGCTGGACCGGGAAGCTCGCCACCAGGGGGTCGGGGGAAGGAACCGGCAGCGCTGGCTCGATTGGGGGGGTGGGGTGAGGCGGGGGAGACCCCCCCCAGTCACCGGCGCTCACGGTAGTAGCCCTTCCTGCTCGCGGCGGGCGCGGTTTCGGGCTTTGGCGCGCTGCTCGGCGTCCAGCTCGACTTTGCGGATGCGCAGGGTCGCGGCTGTGACCTCGACGCATTCGTCTTCTGAGGCGAACTCCAGCGTTTGCTCCAGGCTCAGGCGCCTCGGCGGGCTCAGCCGCTCCAGCTCCTCGCCGGTGGACGAACGCATATTGGTCAGCCTCTTCTCCCTGGTCACATTGACATCCATGTCCTCGCTGCGGGGGTTTTCTCCGACGACCATTCCCTCGTAGACCTCGTCGCCTGGTCCTACGAAGAACGTCCCTCGCTCAGCAAGTGCAAGGAGAGCATACGGTGTCGCGACCCCCGTTCGATCCGCAACGAGCGAACCGGAGACCCGCGACTCGATCTTCCCCATCCACGGCTCGTGCCCACAGGCGATCGACGAGGCGATCCCGGTCCCCCGCGTCTCGGTGAGAAACGCCGTGCGAAACCCGATCAATCCCCTGGCCGGGACCACAAATTCCATCCGCACCCAGCCGGTCCCGTGGTTCGACATCGTCTCCATCCGTCCACGACGGGCGGCAAGCAGCTGGGTGACGGCCCCCAGATACTCCTCGGGCGCGTCGACCACCATGCGTTCCATCGGCTCGAGCAGCACTCCGCCCGGCCCGCGCCGCGTCACGACCCGCGGTTTGCCGACGGTCAGCTCGAAGCCCTCGCGCCGCATCGTCTCGACGAGGATCGCGAGCGCCAACTCGCCCCTCCCCTGGACTTCCCACAGGTCAGGCCGGCCGGTCGGCAGCACGCGGATCGAAACGTTCCCGATCAGCTCGCGATCCAGCCGCTCTTGAATCTGCCGCGCCGTCACCCGCGCCCCGCGCACGCGCCCCGCCAAAGGGGAGGAGTTCACCCCGATCGTCATCGAGATCGCCGGATCGTCCACCACAATCGCCGGCAGCGCGCGCGGGTCCGCCGGGTCGGCGAGCGTGTCGCCAATCATGATCTCGTCAATCCCCGCAATATGTACGATGTCGCCCGGTTCCGCCATCTCGACCGGCACCTGATCCAGGGCTCGCGTCGCCAACAGTTCCGTCACACGCACAAGGCGAGCGCCGTCATCGTCCGTGGGTTTGGCGCGGAGCCAGGCTACGGACTGGCCCTTGGACAGCGTGCCGTTGTGGACGCGGACCAGGGCGAGGCGGCCGAGGAAGGGGGAGGCGTCGAGGTTGGTGACGTGGGCTTGCAGCGGCGCGCCTTCCTCGTAGCGTGGGGCCGGAATCGTGGAGACGATCACGCGGAACAGCGCTTCGAGATCCTCCTCGTCGGGCAGGGTGCCATCCGCGGGCTGGGTCAGGCTCGCGCGCCGAGCCTTGGCAGCGGTGTACACCACGGGGACATCAAGGAGATGGTCAATCGCCAGGCTCGGGTCCTCCTCGTGGAGGTCAGCTGCGAGGGACAACAGGAGGTCAACCGCTTCCTCGACCACCTCAGCGATCCTCGCGTCGGAGCGATCGACCTTGTTGACAACGAGGATCACGGGCAAAGCTGCCGCGAGCGCCTTGCGGAGGACAAACCGCGTCTGCGGCAGGGGGCCTTCCGAGGCGTCTACCAGTAGAAGCACCCCGTCCACCATCGACAGGCCCCGCTCGACCTCGCCACCGAAGTCCGCATGTCCGGGGGTGTCAACGACGTTGATGATCATCCCCTCGGCGTGCCCCACCGCTGCCGGGCCGGAGTAGCGCACCGAGGTGTTCTTCGCCAGGATCGTGATGCCCTTTTCGCGCTCAAGGTCACCGGAGTCCATCGCACGCTTGGGCACATCGCGCCTGGTCCCAAAAGCCCCTGTGAGGTGCAGCATAGCGTCGACCAACGTCGTCTTCCCGTGGTCGACATGCGCCACGATTGCGACGTTGCGCACCTCAGATCGCACAGCCATCGGCGGTATCTTAGGTCAACCCCTAGCCAGAAAGTGCGAGTTCGAGGCTGCCGCCCGGAATGGCGTCGAGGAGAGCCTGGGTGTACTCGGTCTTCGGGTTGGCAAAGACCTCCTCGGTGGCGGCCTGTTCGACCAACTTGCCGGTCTGCATGACGCACACCCAGTCCGAGACCTTGCGGACCACGGCTAGGTCGTGCGTAATAAAGAGGTAGGTGAGCCCGAGATCCGCCTGCAGCGTCGCCAGAAGCTCGAGAATCTGGGCCTGGACCAGCACGTCAAGTGCGGAGACGGCCTCATCACAGACCACGACCTCGGGGTCCAAAGCCAGCGCCCGAGCCACCGCCACACGCTGTCGTTGCCCGCCGGACAGCTCGTTGGGGAAGCGCCGCATCGTCGAGGCCGGGAGCGCCACGTGGTCGAGCAGCTCACGGACCTTGGCTTCGCGCTCCTTTTTGGTGCCGATCTTGTGGGTGCGCAGCGGCTCTTCGATGGTCCTGTAGATCGAATACATGGGGTCGAGCGAGCCATAGGGGTCTTGGAAGACCGGCTGGACGCGGTGTCGGAAGTTGAACAGGTCCTTGCCTCGCAGGTGCGCGACGTCGCCACCGTCGAACATGACTCGGCCCGCCGTGGGCTCAAGCAGTCGCAGGACGATGTTGGCGACCGTGGACTTCCCCGAACCCGACTCGCCGACCAGCGCGACGGTGGTGCCATGCGGGACGGTGAAGGAGACGTCGTCGACAGCCTTGAAGGTGGCCGCCTTGCGTCCGGGCGTGCGCCCACGGATCGTGAATTCCTTGGTCAGGTGGTCAATGACCAGCAGGTCCTTTGGCCGTCCCCCCGTTCCGCCGCCAGCCTTGCGCTCGCTAACCCCCACCACAGCCGAGCTTGCGGACGATGGCGCCTGCTCGCCATCGTGCGTATTCTCAACAACGGTCGTGATGCGGTTGGCGCGCATCCTGCGTGAGGACAGCGAGGGAGCGGCGGCTACGAGGCGCTGGGTGTAGGGGTGGCGCGGGCCTTTGAGGATGGTGAGCGACGGGCCTGACTCGACGACCTCGCCGCGGTACATGACAACGAGGTGCTCGGCGCGCTCGGCGGCCAGGCCGAGGTCATGGGTGATGAGGAGCGTCGCGGTGTCCAGGCCCTTGGTGAGGTTGCCGAGGTGGTCAAGGATCTGCCGCTGGACGGTGACGTCGAGCGCGGAGGTGGGCTCGTCGGCGATCAGCAGGGCGGGGCGGGCGGCCAGGCCCATCGCAATCAGGGTGCGCTGACGCATGCCGCCGGAGAACTCGTGGGGGAACTGGCGGGCGCGGCGGGCAGCGTCGGGCAGGCCTGCCTCGGCGAGGAGGCCGGTGACGCGGTCCTTGGCGTTTCCGCCGGTCACGTGCGTCTCGGCGAGATTCTCCGCGTCGGTGACGCCGGCCTGGCGCAGGAAAGCGGTGGCCTCCATGCGGGTCGTGAAGCCGGGGATGAGCTTTTCCTCGAGCTTCTCGATGTCAATGCCCTGGGAGGCGACCTCGGCGAGGAGCGCGGCGCGGCCTTTGGTGGACAGGTAGAGGCGACCGTCCTCGGTATCGGCGACGTGGACGGCGAGCTCCTCGGCGAGGTGCTGGTAGGTCGAGCGCGAGGGGTCAATCCCGTTGGCTTCCAGCGCCTCGCGGACCTGGCGGCCGATCCTCCAGACGGGGTCAAGATTCGACATCGGATCCTGGGGAACCATGCCGATGCGGGCGCCGCGCACCTCCACCATCTTCTTGCGGGAGGCGTGGGCAATGTCCTCACCTTCGAAAATGATCTCGCCTGAGGTGACCTTGCCCGTGCCCGGCAGCAGGCCGATGACGGAATGCGCGAGCGTCGACTTCCCCGAGCCCGATTCGCCGACGATGGCGACCGTCTGGCCTGGGTAAACACACAGATTCGCGCCGCGCACGGCTTCGAGTGGGCCGGCACTGGTCTCGAAGGTGACCCATAGGTCGCGGACCTCGAGCAGCGGGTCTTTCTTCGCCGGGCTCATCGGGTGGCCGACTTCGGGTCAAGGGCGTCGCGCACGGCGTCTCCCAACAAGATGAAGGCAAGGACCGTCAAGGCGAGCGCTCCTGCGGGATAGAGGAGGACCGAGATGTGGGTCTTGACTGTTACCTGGGCGTTAGCGATCTCGTGGCCCCAGGACAGGACGCTGGGCGGGAGACCCACCCCCAGGAAGGACAGCGTGGCCTCAAGGACGATGAAGGTCCCCAGGCTCGTCGTCGCTGTCACGATGATGGGCGCGATTGAGTTGGGGAGGATGTGTCTCAATAAGATGGCGTACTTCCCCAGGCCTAGGGCTTTGGAGGCCGTGACGAAGTCGCTGGCTTTGGCCTCGATGGCGGCGCCGCGGGCCACGCGGGCCACCGGGGTCCAGGCGAATAGGGAAATCACGAGGACCACCGAGAGGGCTGTTGCTCTATCGCGGAAGACCTGCATGACGACGACAGAGGCGAGAACGATTGGAACGGCATAGAAGATGTCAACGATGCGCCCGAGAATCCCGTCGAGCCAGCCACCGAAGTAGCCGGCGAGCTGCCCGACCGTCGCGCCGATGAGCGCGGTGAACAGGGCCGAGAGGATGCCGACGGTCATGGACGTCCTGGCTCCGTAGATGACGCGAGCCCAGATGTCGCAGCCCTGTCGGTTGAAGCCAAGGGGATGGCCGGAGGTCGACGGATCCATGGATCGGCCGAGCTCACAGTGGGTGGGCGACTCGGAGGTGAAGATGCCCGGGAAGAGAGCAATCATCGTGAGCGCTGCGATGAGAAACACAGAGATCCAGAAGAGGGGGCGGCGCCTCAGCGCCCGCCACGCGTCAGACCAGAAGGAGGAGATGGGGCCCTCCGTGCGCAGCTCATCGATGGCACCGAGCTTTGTCTTCTCGGGGTCGGCACAGAAATGGCTCTGGTCGAGGGAGGGCTTGTCAGCAAACGTCGTGTCACTTGGCATAGCGAATCCTCGGATCAAGTGCGGCGTAGAGGAGGTCCACGAGGAGGTTCGCGATCATGATGACGATCACCAAGACCGTGACGATCGAGACGACGGTCGTGGGTTCACCTCGCGTGATCGCGCGGTACAGAGTGTGACCGATCCCGTTGACGTGGAAGACACCCTCGGTGACGATGGCCCCGCCCATGAGGGCTCCCAGGTCGCCGCCGAGGAAGGTGACGACGGGGATCAGTGAGTTCCGCAGGATGTGGCCTGTGACCACTTTGCGTCTCGTCACCCCCTTGGCCATCGCGGTCCTCACGAAGTCGGCGGTCTGAGTCTCGATGACCGACGTCCTGGTTAATCGAAGGACGTAGGCAAACGAGACGGAGCCGAGGGTGATGGCAGGCAAGGTCAGGGCTCTCCAGGACGCGCCACCTGTCGCGGTGGCTGGGAGAATCCCCGCTTTCAACCCGATGAAGTATTGGAGGACGAAGCCGATGACGAAGGTCGGGATCGAGATCACGACGAGCGAGACCGCGAGGAAAGAGGTATCGAAGATCCCTCCGCGCCGGATGCCCGAGATGAGACCGACCGCGACGCCCAGGATGCCCTCGATCGCCAGGGCGTAGACCGCCAGCTTTGCGGTCGTGGGGTAGACCTGGGCAATGATGTCGAAGACAGGTCTCCTCTGGAAGCTCATCCCGAGGTCGAGCGTGAACACGCCCTTTATGTAGTACCAGTACTGTACGAAGAACGGCTGGTCAAGGTGGTATTCGGCCCGAATTCTGTTCGCCATCGCGATCGGGAGGCCCCTTTCACCTCCCATGGCCTGGATCGGGTCGCCCGGCATGGCGAAGACCAACGCATAGATGAGCAAGGTCGCGCCGAAGAACACCGGGATCATCTGCAGCAACCGCTGGCCGACGTATCGCGCCACAGTGCACTCACTCCTTCCACGGCGAACCGGGGTGGGCAGCCTCACCAGGCTGCCCACCCCGGTTCGATGTCAGCACATCATCTCACGGATGTGGAGTGGTTGTGAAGTTGACTAGCTTCTCACCAAGGGTTGATTGCGTCGGCCTGCGCCCACAGCTCCCTGGCCTTCTCGGGGTTGAACGTGAGAACGTCGTTGCCCGGGATGTTGCCAGACCAGCCGCTGACGACCGGGGACGTGAAGTCCTGGGCCGGCGAGCGCGTGCCTTGGAAGATGGTGTCGCAGATAGCAGCGCGGTCGATGGCCATCGACAGAGCGGCGCGACGGAGCTTGCCCTCATCGCCCTCGAAGTGCGGGAGGTACTGCGGGATGGTGAAGGACTGGAAGACAGCCCCGCCCTGGTTCACGTGCGAATCGGGGAACTCATCCTTGTACGTGGTGATGGACACCTCGGGGATCGCGTCGATGATGTCGAGGTCGCCAGTCTGAACGTCCACGTAGGCAGCGTCGAGGCTTTCGTAGAAGGTCAGCTGGACGCCGTCGTTGAGGACCTTCTGGGCGCCCTTGTAGCTGGGAGAAGGAACCATCGTGATGGACTCGTTGTGCTTCCAGGCGTCAGCGCCGTCGAGCATGAGCGGGCCGTTGCCGATCGGGTTGGCGCCGAAGTCTTCGGTCACAACGCCGTCCTCGTCGAATGCCGAGGGAGGCAGCGGCGCGAAGGCCGAGTAGCCGAGCTGGAGCGGGAAGTCGCCGACTTCCTCGACGAGCTTGACGGTGAAGGTGAGGTCGTCAACCTTCGCCAGGCCGGTGTCCTTGATGTGGGCATCTTCGTCGTAGCTGAAGCCCTCGATGCGCTCGAAGAAGTAGGAGGACAGACGCTCGTTCGAGGCGAGTGCGCCATCGTCCCAGGCGTTGATGAAGGCGTCGGCGTTGACCGCGGAGCCGTCAGAGAAGACCTGGCCGTCCTTGATCTTGATCGTCCACGTGATGTTGTCATCGGAGGTGATCGAATCAGCCATCTCGTTGTACACGTTGCCGTCGTTGTCGTAGGCGACGAGCATGGAGAAGATCAGGTCGAGCACCTTGCCACCCTGGACCTCGTTCGTGAGGGAGGGGATGAGCGGGTTCTGCGGCTCACCAGCGTTGGCGGTGACAAAGCCGCTGTCCTTCTTGACCTCGTTATAGACGGGGACGGACTTCCAGTTGAAGACCACGTCCGACACGTTGTCGGGGTTCCACACGCCAGAGGTGTTCTGGTACCACAGCGGGACGGCGGGGAGGTCCTCGAAGAGGACTTCCTGAGCCTTGATGAGGGCGGCGTTCGAGTCTTCCACAGACTTGGCGGCGCGAGACTCGTTGACGAAGTCGTCGAAGGCCTGCGACGAGTACTTGCCGTCATTCGACCCAGCGTTCGTGTAGTACAGCGGGCCGAGGAAGTTGTCGAGGCCGGGGTAGTCGGCCTGCCAACCGGTCCTGAAGGGAGTCTCGATCTGGCCGGAGGTCACCGCGTCGCGCAGCGACTTGAAGTCAGGGTAGACATTGGAGTCAACCTCGATGCCGAGGTTGTTGTGGATCTGGTTGAGTACTGCCTCAACCCAGGCCCCGTGGGCGGAATCGCCGTTGTAACCGATCTTGAAGACCGTGTCGCTCGTTGCAGGCGGTGGCTCGGGCTCGGGCTCTGGCTCGGACGTCGTAACGTCGTCGCTTGGGGGCTCAGGCGTCTCATCGCCGTCGCCGCCCTTCCCGCCGCACGCGGCGAGGGACACGACCACAAGAGCAGCAATCGCGCTAGCGGCGATGCGTCGTTGCTTAAGAATCATGGAGCTTTCTCCTCGATGTTGGCTGCGCGGCCAGATGTCCCGACTCGCGCGTAAGGGACCAACATAGCGGACACCATTCACCGTAATGAAATCGCAACAATTGGCTGCTCGCTGAGCAGCTATTGCCGCGTTGCCGCCCTCAGGGCTCGACGACGCTGCCTCGCGAGAGCCTGCTCGACGGGATCCGGCAGGGGAACCGCTGCGATCAGGGCTTTCGTGTAGTCCTCGCGAGGGGCTCGCAGCACCTCGTCAGCGGTTCCCGACTCGACCAACTCCCCGTCTTTCATCACGGCGATTCGGTCAGCGAGCATGTCAACAACCGCCAGATCGTGAGTGATGAAGAGGCAGGCGAAGCCCGTCTCATGCTGGAGGCGAACAAACACTTCGAGAACCTTGGCCTGAACCGAGACGTCCAAGGCGGAGGTCGGTTCGTCGGCAACGACGAGCTCTGGCCTCATCACCAAGGCCCGCGCGAGCGACACTCTTTGCCTCTGCCCTCCTGACAATTCATGGGGGTAGCGCTCCGCGAATTCCACGGGAAGCTCCACCGCCTCAAGCAACTCCGCGGCCCTGGCTCGCCGCTCCCCGACCGTCCCCTCCTGTGCCACCTTCATCGGCTCAGTGATACAGGCCCCCACGCTCATCCGCGGGTTCAGCGACGCTGCCGGGTCCTGGAACACAAACCCCAGTCGCCGCCGCAATGTCCGCAGGTCACGCGCAGATACCGACCCCAGAGGCGTTCCCAGCAACTCGATGACACCCCCGGTCGGCTCCTGCAGTCCAACAGCACAACGCCCCAGCGTCGTCTTGCCCGACCCGGACTCCCCCACGAGCGCGAGAATCTCGTGAGCATGGAGGTCGAGGTTGACCCCGCGCACCGCATGCACAGGCGGCGACCCGATCCGCCCCGGGAAGGAGACGTGCAGATCCCGCATCGCCATCACGACCCGCGAAGCGACCGGCGGTGGCGCGACCTCATCCATGATCGCCGGTCGCGGCTTGCCCAGGTGCGGCACCGCCGCCAGCAGATGCTGCGTATAAGGATGGTGTGGGTTCGCAAACAGCTCCGCCGCCGAGTTCTCCTCGACAATCTCGCCCTGGAACATGACCGCGACCCGGTCCGCGAGGTCGGCCACCACGCCCATGTTGTGGGTGATGAGGATGATCGCCGTCCCCAGCTTCTCGCGGAGGTCGTGAAGCAAGTCGAGAATCTGCGCCTGCACCGTCACGTCGAGAGCAGTCGTCGGCTCGTCGGCGACGATGAGCTCCGGATCGCAGCTCAACGCCATCGCTATCATGACCCGCTGCTTCTGCCCTCCCGACATTTGGTGTGGGTAGCAGTGCACCCGCACCTCGGGATCAGGGATCCCCACGAGGTCAAGCAACTCCACCGCCCGCGCCATCGCCGCCTTCCGAGACAAGGGCCGATGCGACCGCAGAGCCTCCGAAATCTGCCATCCCACCGTCCTCACAGGATCCAACGCGGTCGAAGGCTCCTGAAAGATCATCGAGATCCGATCACCCCGCACCCGCCGCACCGCCTCGCCCTTGAGGCCAACGAGTTCCGTGTCATCCAATTGCGCCGATCCTTCGATCCGCGCGGTCCGCGGCAAGAGACCGAGCATTGCCCGCGACGAGACCGTCTTCCCCGATCCCGACTCACCGACAATAGCGAGAATCTCCCCCGGCTTTACATCAAATGCAATCCGTCGCACCGCTCGAATCGGCTCACCATCCGTCTGAAAAGACACAGAAAGGTCGCGCACTGCCAGGTGAGCAAGACTCGCAAGCGCGGTAGTCGTCATCGTTCATCACCTTCTTTGTCGGACGATGGCGGAGCTGGGCTTTGTTCGCTCGGTGGGGCGTGGGCGCGTGCGGTGTCCGTCATCGTCGGCTGGGTGGCGACGCTGCGGACCATGGCCTCGAGTTCTGCCTCGTCAGCGGTCGTGGCGCCACCACGGGTGCGCAGGAGCGGGTTGAGAACGTCGTTGAGCGACTCCCCCACGAGCGCGACCCCCGCGACAATGAGAACGATGGCGATTCCTGGGAACACTCCCGTCCACCAGATTCCGTTCGTGACGTCGGACAACGCCTTGTTGAGGTCGTATCCCCACTCGGCGGCCGCAGTGGGCTCGATTCCGAAACCGAGGAATCCCAAGCCGGCGAGAGTGAGGATCGCTTCGGAGGCGTTGAGCGTGGCGAGAACGGGGAGGGATTGGGAGACGTTGGCGAGGATGTGGCCGAACATGATGCGGGCGGGGCGGGCCCCGGCGACGCGGGCCGCATCGACATAGGGCTCGGCCTTCGCTGACATTGTCGCATTGCGGATAACGCGGAAGTATTTCGGAACAAAGACGACCGTAATGGAGACAGAAGCAGCGAAAATGCCGCCAAAGGCGCTTGATTGTCCTCGCGAAACCATGACGGAAACAATGATCGCCATTAGAAGCGAAGGAAATGCGTAGAGCGCGTCGGTGACTAACACAAAGACGCGGTCCACCCAGCCGCCAACATAGCCGGAAAACACACCCAGCGGAACACCGACGACGATGGACATTGCGGTGGCGAGGAGGACAACGAGGACGGCGGTGCGGGCTCCGAAGATGATGCGGGACAGGACGTCCATTCCACCCACGGTCGTGCCCAAAAGGTGCGCTGAGCTGGGGGGAAGCTGGGTGCCGAAGAGTCCGTCGGGGCCGCGGATCGCGTTGAACGAGTAGGGGGCGATGACGTCGGCTAGGAGCGCGACGACGACGAAAAAGGCGATGAGACCGATTCCGATGAGGAGCATCGCGCGCTGGAGACCATGGGTGGAGCGGATCAGGGCGAGGCCGGGGATCTTGCGGCCAGCGCGCGGCGGGGTTCTCACGGCGGGAACCGAGGTCGGGTCGAGGACAGCCATCAGTACCTCACCCTCGGATCGACGAGCGCGTTGATGACGTCAACGAGGAAGGAGCTGACGGCGACAACGATGGCGATGGCCGTGACCAGGCCTTGGACAGCGACGAAATCCCTGGCGAGGAGGTACTGGGACAGGATGTAGCCGATCCCCTTCCACTCGAAGGTGGTCTCGGTCAAGATCGAGGAGCCGAGCAGGAGGGCGATTTCCATCCCCATGACGGTGACGACGGGGATCAGCGCGTTGCGGTAGGCGTGGCGGGAGACGACCTTGCGCTCGGGGACGCCGCGGGCGCGAGCGGCGGTGACAAAGTCCGTGCGCATCGTCTCGAGCATGTTGATGCGGATGAGGCGGATAAAGATCCCGGCGGTGAGAAGGCCAAGGGCGGTCGCGGGCAGGACGGCGTGTTTCAGCACGTCAGCGATGTATTCGCCGTTGCCGGAGCGGATCGCGTCAACGATCATGAAATGCGTGGTCGAGCCCTGTCTATCGAGGGCTAGCTGGACGTCTGTGGAGGCTCTACCGCTCGAGGGAAGCCAGCCCAGCTTCGAGGAGAACAGGAGCTTGAGGAGCAGGCCGACAAAGAAGACGGGGGCTGCGTAGAAGAGGATCGCGAAGCTTCGGATCGTGACGTCGGCGATCCGGTCGTGGAATCGGGCGGCCAGGCGTCCGAGCGGGATCCCGACGAGGAAGGCGACGAGGAGAGCCCAGATCACGAGCTCCAAGGTGGCGGCGCCGTTGGTGATCAGGACATCGGAGATCCGTCGATGGTCGGAGAACGAGGTTCCGAAGTCGCCGCGCACCACCTGGCTGAGGTACTCGCCGTACTGGACCAGGACGGGTCGGTTGTAGCCCGCGGATTCGCGTCGAGCTTCCAGCTGTTCGGGGCTGAGGCGACCGCCCTGAGCTGCGGTGATGGGGTCGCCGATGACCCGCATGAAGAAGAAAACGACCGAGACGAGGATGAAGACCGTGGGGATGATGAGGACGAGCCGGAGCGCGAGGTAGCGCAGCAGCGCTCCGCGCGAAGTTCTCATCGTGGCCAACGGGCGAGGCCTTCATCTTGGGGGCCGCGCGGGCTGATCCCCTGGGGGCTTTCAGCCCGCGCGGGCCAGGTCGTGCTTTCGGGTTAGTTGCCGCCGTAGGCGTCGCAGACGGCGGTGTTGGCTCCCGGAAGTCCATCGGGGACGAAGGAGCACAAAGGGGTGTAGGTGTTCTTGTAGACGGCCTCAGCCAGTTCATGACGATCGATCGAGGCTGCGACAGCCTTGCGGATCGCCACCTTCTGCTCGGGAGTCTCGCCCGGCTGGATGTCGAGGTTGAACACGATGTAGCGGATCTCGCCGCCCGGACCCCTGACGACGTTGACCTTGCCACCGTCTTCGAGGGCCTGAATGTCGGTGGGGCTCAACGAACGGTGCGCCACGTCGATGGCGCCCTGCTCGATCTCAAGCCGCATATTCGACTCGTCGGCGTAGTACTTCATCGTCGCTCCCCCGTTGGCAACGGCGCCCTGAGCACCGACATAAGCCGGGTTCGGGGTGTACTCGATCAGCTCGTTGACCCTGTAGGAGGTGATGGTGTACGGACCAGCGAAGGCGTTGGCGGCGACAATGTCGTCATCCGCGACCAGTGCATCAGCGGGGAAGACGTCGTTGTCGACGATCGGTCCCACCGGCGAGGCCAAGACCTGCGGGAAGGTGACGTCGTTCGGAGAGGTGAGGTTGAAGTTCACCGTGAGATCGTCGGGGCACTCAACAGACGCCAGGTTCTCCAGGAGCGAAGACGGGCCGTTCTCGTCGGCGATCGCCAGCTGACGATCGTAGGAGTGCTTGACGTCATTCGCGTCGAGGGTGTTGCCGTTGGCCCAGGTCAGGCCCGCGCGAATGGTGCAGGAGTAGGTCGAACCATCGTTGGTGAACTCGCAGGACTCGGCGAGATCCGGCACCGGTGACGGGTTGCCCGGGGCGAACCCCAAAACGAAGGGGTACACCTGGTAGTGAACGTTGTAGGAGCCGTTGTCATAGGAGCCGGCGGGGTCAAGAGCGGTGATCTTATCGGTGGTGCCGACCTTGATCACTGCAGTGCCGTCATCGTCCTTAACAATCGGGGCGAAGCGGAACTGGAAGGAGGCGTCGAGGGTCTTGTCAACCCCAGTGACGGTGAGACCCGTGACCGCGACCTGGGAGCCCTGAAGCAGCGGGACGGTCGGCATGTGCTTGGCGAGCTCGATCTGGAGCTCGGCGAGGACAGCGTTGCGGGCGTCGGGGTCAGTGTTGGTGCGCTCCGCGTCGAGAAGCTCGGTGACACGATCGTCGGAGAAGCCGTTGTGCAGGAAGTTGTCGACGGAGAAGAACGGGGTGAGGTAGTTGTCGGCGTCAGGGAAATCGGGGAACCAGCCGAGCTGGAAAACGGGATAGTCGGTGGTGCGCTGCTGGTTGTAGGTGACCCACTCAGTCTGCTGAAGCTCGACCTTGAACAGGCCGGTCGCCTCGAGCTGGGACTTGATCGTCGCGTACTCCTGGTCGGAGGACGAGCCGTAGTGGTCTCCGTTGTACTGAAGCTTGAGCTCAACGGGTGTTGAGACACCAGCGTCGGCGAGGATCTGCTGGGCGAGTCCGGTGTCGGCACCGGAATCGTCTGGACTCTTTCCGCCACAGGCGGACAGGATGAGAGCGGCGACCGCAACAAAAGCGACTGCGGCGGCGCGTCGGGGCGGGCGTGCCATGAGGAAGACCTCCTTCAAATGGGCGATTGTCGACTCGCGGACGAGCCACGCGCTTGTCCCGCTCCCGCGTCCAGTCCCCAACGGTGGCGCGACGCGGGGCGGGACGACGAAAGAGCAGGTACGCGATGCGGACAAGACAACACCAGTAGTAGGCCGAGATGCAAACTGTTGCGCCTGGGGGGGTATCCCCCAGTTTCGCGATCACTTGACGTGAGGCATGCGTGTCCACCTCTTGGTTCGGGTGGCGGCGGGGTGACAGGTACCACACCCCCCACAGCGCCGAGTGCGAGGAATCCGACAATCCAAAGGGTCTGACAGCGCTCCAAATTGTCGGATTCCTCGCACTCGATGAGAGGTGGGGTGGGGGCGGGGTGGGTTGCATAGGTGTGGGGAGGATCCCGCCCAACGTCCTCGACATTGGCCGTACTGCAGCGGACCGCCAACGCCGAGGATCAAAGGGTAGATCCTCCCCACATCCCTAGAGACACGGAAGCTACCCGCGACAGCACGCGCCCTCGCCCACAGCGAAATCCGAGCCCCCACCAGGGCTGTTGCCAAGGCGGTTGCCGGGGTGGGGGGTAAGGAAGGAGGATCGCCGTGACAGGAAGGGCGGGAGGGCCCCGCCGACCGGTCCCCGCCGACCGGTCCCCGCCGACCGACCGGTTTCCGGCCCCCGCCGACCGACCCGTTTCCGGCCCCCCACCGGACCTGGGAGTGGTTTCGTTGGTTTTGAGGGGGTCAAATCCAACGAGACCGCTCCCCAGTCTGAGGAAGGAGGAAGGGGAGGGGTCACCGAGGCGGGAAGACGGAAGGTCACCGAGGCGGGAAGGGGCGGCAGGGCCTCGCCGACCGGTCCCCGCCGACCGACCCGTTTCCGGCCCCCCACCGGACCTGGGCGTGGTTTCGTTGGTTTTGAGGGGGTCAAATCCAACGAAACCGCTCCCCAGTCTGAGGAAGTAGGGAAGGGAGGGGTCACCGAGGCGGGAAGACGGAAGGTCACCGAGGCGGGAAAGGGCGGCAGGGCCTCGCCGACCGGTCCCCGCCGACCGACCCGTTTCCGGCCCCCCACCGGACCTGGGAGTGGTTTCGTTGGTTTTGAGGGGGTCAAATCCAACGAAACCACTCCCCAGTCTGAGAAAGGAGGGAAGGAAGGGGTCACCGAGGCGGGAAGACGGAAGGTCACCGAGGGGAAGGGGTAAGTCACCCGGGGCGGGAAGACGAAAGGTCTCCGGGGCGGGAAGGGGTAAGTCACCTGGGCGGGAAGGGGTAAGTCACCTGGGGTGGGAGGGGGAAGGTCACCTGGGCAAAGGGGGGAAGGTCACCTGGGCAAAGTGGGGGAGGATCCGCCGCCTCATTCGAGACCGGTGGTACTGCAGCGGACCCCCGAGGGGCGAAAGTGCAGCGCGCGAACCCTCCCCACGTACATGAGACGCATCATCTCCCCAGTCATGACGCGAATACCCCACCAATCCCTTACCGGAACCCCCCCTGACCAGCGCTTACCCACCTCCCCGCTCCCCACCCCCCAGGGGCAAAGGCCAATTATCCAGGTCTGGGCGAGGTTGTCTCGAGCAGAGCTCGCATCCTCAGTGCTCTGACCAGGGCAAACGCGGACGGCTTTCCCATTGTGGGCGAGGTAGACCTGGACAATTGACCTTTGCATGCTGGGGAGGGCGGGAGGCAGCGGTGTCGAGCGGGGAGGACGGGGCGGGGGATCCCGTGAGGTGGGGCGGGGGATCCCGTCAGCGCGGCGATTGTCTCGAAACGTGCAGTCCAAGACCGCTGTCGGGGTTCTTCGACTGCACGTTTCGTGAGAATCGGTGGGGTGGGGGCCCGGGGGGGCAGTGGGCCCGGGGGGCGGGGGCCCCGGGGGGCAGGGGCCCCGGGGGGCGGGTGGGGTGGGACCCCCCGGGGGTGGGCCCCCGGGGGGCAGGGGCCCCGCGGGCGGGGCCCCTGGGGGGTGGGCGGGGCACCCCCGGGTGCCCCGCCCTGGGGGTTACTTAGTGATTTGGATGGTTAGGGCTGCTTTCTTGCCGTTTACGGTGGCGGTCACAACTGTGGTGCCGGCGGCTAGGGCGGTGACTTGGCCGGTGGCGTCTACGGAGGCGAACTTCTTCTTGGAGGACTTCCACTTGGGGACGGCGCCGGTGGACTTGGGGGGCACAGCTCCTGCTTTGAGGAGCATCTTGGTGCCGACCTTCATCTTCTTCTTGCCCTTGATCGTCGCCTTGGTGGTCTTGACCGCCTTGGCGACGACCGTTACCGCAATGGTCACCGCCTTGCCGCCGATCGTGACCGACACGGCGGACTTGCCCGGCTTCTTGGCTGCCTTGAGGTTGAGGACAACCGCCGCACCGAGCACGACCTTCCCGTTGGACTGGCCAACCACGGGGGCGCTGCCGCCCGGGAAGGTTGCCGTCACGGCGTTCGGGTTCGAATTCTTGACGAGGATGGACGTGGCTCCAGCCTGGCCCGGGCCAGGATCTGTGATCAAAGTGACCTTTGCGGCCTTGCCTGCCTGGAGGTTGATCTTGGTCACCGCAGCCCGCACGGCCGACGCTGTCGGATCCGGGGGCGTGGGTGGTGGAGCGGGCTTTGTGGGCGGCGCGGCAGGCTTGGTGGGCGGCGGGGCGGGCTTGGTGGTGGGGGGTGGAGGTGGCGCGGTCGTGGTTGGGACTGTTCGGGTCAGCGCGACGGTCTGCGACCACTCAGGGTCGGTTCCCAGGCTGGGATAGGACAGGGACGTGAGGCTTAATGGGCCCGCCGCGGTGGGCGTGAGGATTACCGTGATGGGTCCATCGGCGTAGGTGAAGAGCACCGTGTCGGGGGCGATCGTTGCGTTGTCGGCGAAGAGCGAGATCTGACCCTGCCAGGGGCCGTTGGGAGCGATCGTCACTTCGATTGGCTCGCCCACGACAAGCATGTCGGCGTCATGGGTGACGTCGTAGGCCGTCGCCGGCGTGATCACGGTGGTTGAGCCGTAGACGCCACCCGGGGCGGTGGCGGCTATGACGGTGCGGCCGGGTTGGTCCGGCTTCCAGGAGAATCCGACCGATGGCGAGTCCCCGGCTGGGAGTGTCACCACTCCGTCCGGCGGAGTGAGCGTCCCGTTCGCTGGAGTCTGGCTGATCACCAGACCTCCCCCTGCCCAGGGCCCGTCGGGCGTCGCGAAGAAGGACGCCGCCGGCTGGCCCATGGCGAGCTGGGTGGGACCGGTGATGATGACATCGGAGGCCCAGGTGGTCACCGAGGCCACGTCGTCCAGGATGGAGGGGTTCATCGAGATCCCCATGATCCCGTTGTCGCCGGCGGCATGAGCCGTGTAGGTGAAGGTCTTTGATGTCTCGCCTCGGTCAAATGTCACGACCATGGGCTCGATTTCGGCCAGGCCGTAGAAGTCAATGAGGAGGATCATCCCGGTGTAGACACCATCAGGGGTGATCGTGTAGGTGATCGGCACCCCGACGGGGGCCTCGGTGGCTGTTGTCGTGATTGTGTAGGAGATAGCGGGCACCGCCAGGTTCAGCGTTTCGCTCGCGATCTGCAGGTTCGCACCGTTGAAGGTGTTGATCGTCGCAGTGGCGGTGATGTAGACCTCGCCGCCGGCGGCAGGAATGTAGGTGAAGGACTTCGGAGCGTTGTCGCCAGCCCAGGTCAGGGACGGTACCGAAAACACGCCTCCGACTCCGCGGTCCGACAGGGTGACTTCCCCGACGTAGGGGCCCGTGGGTTGGATCGTGTACTTCAAGGTCTCGCCTCGGCCACCCCACTGCGGCCCGGTCATCGAGATCTCGTCGCCGGCGGGCGGCTGAGGTCGGGCCGAGCCTTGGAACGGGGCGCTCGTGAGTCCCGAGGCTTCTGCGTGAATAGCAAAGGAGCCGGTGGTGGAGGGTGTGAAGGTGAAGGAAGCAGAGGTTTGCCCCTCGACAAAGTCCAAGTACGACGGACTCAACACCCCACCCGCAGGCTCGACGGAGAGGTAGACGCGACCCACGAACGGTCCATCGGGAGTCACCGTGAACTGGTACGCGACTCCAGCGACATACTCGCGCGGGGTATCCGACACGCCAGCGGGCGCGAGCGCCGGGACAACCAGACCAGCCAGGAGCCCAGCAGAAACCACGCCCCCAGCAACATCATCAGCGACAACCCCAGCAGAAACCACTTCACTACTCGGCGAAGTAGTAGGCGACCCGTCCGGTCCCAGCCCAGTCACCACAATCGCTCCGGCCGCCACAGTGATCCCCACAGTGGCGGACGTCAGAACGGGGTTGCCGGTGCCAGTGATAATGACGGATCCACGCTGGTTTGCGGTGTACGTCACCTCGCGGCTCGAGACAGTCGAGGTGAAGGGAAGCGCGACCCGCAGGGGAGTCGTCACACCATCAACCGTGAACTTGCCCTGGCCAATGGGGTCGGTGAGGGTGATTGTCCCGGAGTAGGGCCCGTTCGGCGTGATCGTGATGGTCGTTGAGTCTCCGACCTCCAGCGACTTGTTGGCAGCCGTGAGAGTGATGCCCGTAGCCTGCACCGAGATCAGCACGTCGGCCCCGGACAAATCGAGCCCCGACACCGCGGAGGCAGTCATGTGAGTCCATCCGGGCATAGCCGCCTTATAAGTAAAGGTGTGAGACTCGGCCCCGATCCCCGTGAACACGAAGTCCGTCTGGGAGAAGGAGCCCCCAGAGTCGTCAGACACGCGCAGGACACCGCTGTAGGGGCCATCAACAGACAGCGTGTACATCACGGGTTTTCCGACCCCGGCATCGGCCGGACCCATCAGAGTCCACCCCGAGGCAGGCACAGTCACCAAGACCCGCACATCCGCAGGAGTGAGCCCCGGAACGCTCCCTACCGACACAGTGTGAAGCCCAGGCGCGGACGGCGTATAGGTAAACGAAACCGAATCATCACCAGGAAGCATCACGAGAGCCGTGTCCGAGAGCACGCCCCCAGCCCCCACGGCCTTGACCGTGAACGCCCCGACATAAGGCCCGTCAGGAGTCACGACATAGGTCGCTTCCGAGCCCACCTCGACCTCGTCGGGCCCGGTCACCACAAAGGTGGACGCCGGAATCGACAAGGCAAGAGAAGCAGTCCCAATCGACGGGGCCATCGAGGTCCCGACCAGGGTTTCTGTCCCGCTGGCCCCAGGCCGATAGGTGAAGGAAACACGCTCCCCAGGCACGCCCGTGAACTCGACAACCGCCGGCTCAAAGACCCCAACGCCCGAAGCGTCGGACAGCGCGATGGACCCCGAATACAGCCCGTCAGGCACCAGCTCGAACGTAGAGTCCTCCCCGACCGGCACCTCCGCGTCCCCGACAATCGAGAAAGACCCAGCCTGGACCAACACAGTGACCGACACCGGATCCAGCGATTCAGGTGGCGACGCCGCGTCGTTATCAGACGGCGTCGCGGTGATTACGGCAGACGCAGCCCCCGAAGCAGGCAGCGTGTACGTGAACGTCTGCGCAGCAGCGCCGCCAGACCAGGTCAGCGAGTCCACCGACAGCGTCCCATCGCCCACGGCAGTCAGCGCAACCGAACCCTCATACGCAGCGTTCGGCTGGACCGAGTAGGTCAACACCTCCTCGAACACACCGACAGTCGGCCCAGTGAGACTGATCTCGTCGGCCGTGGGCGGCGGTGGCCGCACCTCGAGCTCTGCCGTTCCCGGCGTGAGATCCGAGGCGAGTGTCGACGCCGTGAGAATCACGCTCTCCTCCCCCAAAGGCGGGGTGTAGAACACATCCTGGACGATGGCGTCCGCGAAGTCGACGACCAGCGTCGCCGGCTCGACCGTCCCGCCCATGCCGTCCGACAACTCAACGGTCCCCGAATAGGGTCCATCGACCGTCAGCTTGCAGTGCACGGGCACCCCGGCCGTCGCAGTGTCCGGGCAGGTCAGGAACAGCGCCCCCGCCGGCACCACGAGCACGGCAGACGCCTGCCCCATCGGCTTCCCAGAATTCGCCACGGCCGTCGCCGTCACCAGGACCATGCCCCGCCGGGAGGGAGTGAAGAAGACCGGCTTGCCCACCGACTCCTCGTCGAAGCCGACGACCGCGGTCGCCTCCTCCTCGAACGTTCCGTAGCCCGGGCTCGCCGACACCGTGACACTCCCGCTGAACAACCCGTTCGGCGTGAGCATGAACTCGACCGGCACTCCCAGCTCGCCCGTCTCAGGTCCTGACACGATGAACGATGTCGCGAGAACTCCCACGCTCAGACCGTCACCCGCGAGCGGCGGATAGCCAGCATCCTCGACCCCAGTCCCGCTGAGGGTGACAACGCCCCCCGATACGGGAATGTAGGTAAACGACTTAGGCAGTGAGTCGCCGTCGAAGACGATCACAGCTGGGTCAAAGATCCCCGCCTCGCTCCCAGAAAGACCATCGGAGAGCGTCACGGTCCCTGACCACGGTCCGTTGACCGCGAGCTTGAACGCCAGGCTCGCCCCCACCGGTCCGGACGCAGGCCCGGTGATCGCGTACTCAGACCCGGGCACGCTCACGAGCAGGCTCGCCGAGGACAGACCGCCTGAAGGCATCGCCTGAAGGGTTCGCGATCCGACCCCCGATGGCGTGTAAGTAAAGGTAGAACTAGCCTCACCCGAAAGCGTGAGAGTCGGCGGCACAAAGACGCCCTCACCTCCATCGGACAACACGACGCTTCCGGCAAACGGCCCATTGAAGACCGCAGAGTACGTCTCCGTCACCCCGTCCCACACGACCGCGGGACCCTGGAGAACCAGAGAGGAGGCCGGGATCGTCACCGAAGCAGAAGTCCCCACGAGCTCTGGCATCGGATCCAAAGCCGCCGAGGTCGCGCTGATCTCAATCGTCCCGCCCACCTTGGGCGTGTAGGTGAACGTCTTCGACGAGGCCTCGCCCGAATAGGTCAGAACGCCAGGCAAGAACACCCCAGCATCAGCCAAGCCCAGCCCGTCAGACAGCGAGAGAGACCCGGCCCAGGGACCATCGACCGCGACCGTCAACACGACGGGCGATCCGATCTTGCCGCTCGCGCTCCCCTGAATCGTGAAGCTCTCGGCCGGGACCATAACAGGCCTGGTCAGCGGCACAAAGGTGTGGGAGGGCGTCGCGGTGACGACCTGGTTTCCACGCGCGCTGGGCGTGTAGTCGGAAGACTTGCTCGTCTCACCCGCGAAGGTGAGAACCTCAGGCACAAACAGTCCGCCCGCCCCGTCGCTCATCTCCACCGTCCCGGTGTAGGGCTCGGCAAACGACACGGTGAAGGTCGCCGTCTCCCCGAGGAGCGCCAGGCTCGGTCCCGTCAGTCCAAAGTCGGCGAGCGCGACAGACACGGTGCACTCGCCTCCGCTTAATCCAGCCCATCCGCCGGACGATGGCGCGACGTTCGCTTCGAGGACCCTCTCGCCTCCCACACGGGGTGTGTAAGAGAAGGTCACGGGATCCGAATCGCCGGCGTAGTTGATGATCGCCGGTGAGAACGTCCCCTGGTCGACCAGGGGAAGCCCGTCGCTGAGGGTGAGCCTGCCGGACCATGGCCCGTTGATCGTCAAGGTGTAGGTGGCGGCCTCGTCGATCAGTCCAGTTGCTGGTCCGGTGATCTCGTACTCGTCCGCCGAGACCGTCACGGGCAGCGAGACCGGCTCGAACCCGTCGGGCGTGGCGGTCAAGGTCAGGTCAGTCTTCCCAGATGGGGTGTAGTCGAAGGTCAGCGACCACTCCGAGTCGAACGTCAACGACGTCGGCGAGAACGCCCCTCCGGCCGAATCATCGGACAGACCGACGCTGCCAACATACGGCCCGTTGAAGGCCACCGTGAAGGTCGTCGGGACTCCGTCGAGAAGCACGCTCGGTCCCACCATGTCCACGGCGGTCGCCGGAACCATGAAGGACACGCCGGTCCCAGCGAGCGTCCCCCAACCTCCGTCCGAGGGCGTCACCAAAGCACTAATTGTGATGACTGCGCGCACCGCAGGGGTGTACGTGAAGGACACCGGGTCGAAAGCCCCGTCAAAGATGAGAGTTGACGGAGAGAACACCCCTGCGTCAGCCCCCGTGAGCCCGTCGCTCAGCTCGACCACGCCGGACCACGGCCCGTTGGGAGCGAAGGTGAAGTCGGCGGACTCGCCGACCACGCCAAGGGCAGGCCCGGAGATCACATAGGAGTCGGCGGAGATGGTGACCTGCTTGGTCGCCGGGGCAATCTCCCCGTCGGGAGTGGCCGTGAGAATCGGCTCGCCCGGTCCGTCCGGTGTGTAGGTGAAGGTCGAGGTGCTTTGGCCCGTGAAGGTCACAGATCCTGGGCTGAACGCACCCCCGGCCGTTCCGTCATCGAGCGCCACACTCCCGGTGTACGGCCCGTTGAAGCTGAGGGTGAAGGTCGCCGCGACCCCGTCGCTCAGAGCGCTCGGCCCTGTCAGCTCGAGTTCCGTAGCCGGAACCGTAAGGACATGGCCAACCCCAACGAGCGTCGCCCATCCCTCGGGCTCAGGGGTCGCCGCCCCCGTGATGGTCAGCACGGTGCGAATCGCGGGTGTGTAGGTGAAGGCCTCCGGGGTCGCCTCCCCCTCGAAGGTCAGGCTCGCGGGAGTAAAGACCCCTTGGTCGTCTCCGGACAGCCCATCGCTCAAAACGACCGTCCCCGCCCAGGGCCCGTTCGGAACAAACATGAACGATGACGGCACATCAGCCTCGCCCGTCGCTGGCCCCGTGATTTCGTAGGCATCGGCCGAGACAGAAACGCTCTTGGTGGCTGGCTCCACGTCAGCGTCAGGGCTCGCCTCGAGGGTGTGGATGCCCTTGGTGGCCGGCGTGTAGGTGAAGGTCCGAGAGCGCTCACCAGCAAAGACGAGCGGGGAAGGATCGAAGCTGCCGGTGTCCCCGTCGTCGAGCGTCACCGTTCCCGTGAAGGGGAGGCCGAATGTGGCCTTGAAGGTGGCGGGTACGCCGTCGAGGAGTACGGGGGGCCCGGAGATCTCGAAGTCGGCGTAGGGGATTGCGACGGTGAGGCCGGGACCTGCTAGGACTGCCCAGCCGCCATCTGATGGTGTGGCGTTGGCTCGTAGTGTTGGGTTGCCGCCGAGGGCGGGGGTGTAGGTGAAGTATTGGGTGGCCTGGTCGCCGGTGAAGGTGAGTGTTGGGGGTGTGAAGGTTCCTCGGTCAGTTTCGGGTAGTCCGTCGCTGAGGGTTAGTGTCCCGGACCAGGGTCCGTTGGGTGTTAGTTCGTAGGATTCGGTGACGCCGGTTTCACCTTCGGTGGGTCCGGTGATCGAGTAAGCATCAGCCGAAACGGTGACCTGTTTAGTCGCTGGCTCGAGGGGTCCTGGTGGTGTGGCGGTGAGGGTTTGGATGCCCTTACCGGATGGTGTGTAGGTGAAGGTCTGGGAAGCCTGCCCGGTGAACTCGAGAGTTTCGGGGGCAAACGCTCCGGTACCGGAAGTCTCCAGGGTGACGGTTCCTGTGTAGGGCCCGGCGAAGGTTGCCTTAAAGGTGGCAGCGACTCCGTCGAGGAGGATGTCAGGACCAGACAGACCAAAGTCGAGACTGGGGACAACCACTAAGAAGCCCTCACCGGCCAGGGTGGCCCAGCCGCCGTCTGCGGGGGTTGAGGTTGCACGCAGTGTGGGGTTTCCACCGACAGCTGGCGTGTAAACAAAGGTCTGCGGATCTGAGGATTCCTCGAAGGTCAACACCGGTGGGGTGAAGGTTCCCTTATCGGTCTCAGCCATGCCATCGGTGAGGGTCAACGTCCCTGACCAGGGTCCGTTGGGGGTCAGCGTGTAGGTTTCGGCTTCGCCGACTAGTCCTGTTACGGGCCCGGTGATGGTGTAGCTATCAGCGGAGACCTGAACCTGTTTGGTAGCCGGCTCGGCAGAATCAGGTGTCGCGGTGAGCGTGACCTGGCCCTTGCCCGTCGGAGTGTAGGTGAAGCTCAAGGAGGTCTCGCCTGTGAAGTCCAAAGCAACTGGGGAGAAGACTCCGGTGGCGCCATCGTTCAAGGTGACTGTGCCGGTGTAGGGAGTGGCGAAGATGGCTTTGAAG
>WQYN01000026.1 GCA_009781225.1 Micrococcales bacterium
GCTGGCGCTCGGGTTGGGGCTGTGGTCGGGGCTGGGACCGGCGCTCGCTCTGCCTCCGAACCCGGCTCTCCGAGCCGCGCTGACCACGAGGCCCGCGCCCGGGCCACGGCCCTGCGTCTCCTCGGCTACCGCACGCGCTCCCGCGCGGAGCTGGCAGCTGCTCTTGCAGGCAAGGGCGTGCCCGAGGACATCGCCGAGAGTGTCCTCGACCGCTACACCGAGGTCGGCCTCATCAACGACACTGCGCTGGCGGACACGCTCGTCCGTGATCGTCACACCCAGCGCGGCGACGTAGGCCCCGCCCTAGCTGCTGACCTGCGCAAACGCGGCGTTTCCGATGCCACCGCCGCCGAGGCCCTCGCCCAGATCACCCCCGAGGACGAGGCCTCCCGAGCCCTAGCCCTGGCCCGCCGCAAACTCGCCACCACCGCGACCCTCCCCCCCGAAACCCGACGCCGCCGAACCCACGACTACCTAGCCCGCAGGGGCTACAGCCCCTCAGCAGCCCACCGAGCCATAACCCAAGCCCTCGCCGAGGAGGGTGACTCCACCGACCAGTAGGATTCTCAAGTGCCCAGCCCAATGACCACCATCAGAGTGCCGGTCGCCACGCGCGATCAGCTACGCCGCAACGCTGAGGGTCGATTCTCGACTCTCGGTGGCTACGTGTCGCATCTGGTCGAAGTCGACGAGCACATCGAGCGAATGGCGGCGTTTGGACGGGCGGTCGCACAGACGCCGCCTCAGGTCATGGAGGAGTACCTCGCCGAGGCGGCCGAGTGGGAGCGAGCGGAGCTAGCCGACGGCCTGGCTTGTCAGTAGTCTGACCCGCTCTCGTCGAGGTGTCGGGGGCGGCGGTTCTCCCGAGCCTAGAGCCTTCGGTAGACCTTGCCGTAGAGCCGGAAGGCGTTGCCGTCGACGGCCCAGTCTGTGGTGCACCAGCTGCCGCGGTTCTTTTGGACCCAGTCCTGGCTCTCGATGACGTTGACGAAGCAGAGGAGGTCGTCCTGGTCCGAGGACGTGGGGCCGACGTCGGTGTACCAGCCGCCGACGCGGACGATCCATTGATAATAGGTGCAGGTCCCGTAGAGCCCGGCGAAACAGCTGCTGGCGAACTGGAAGGTTCCGTCGCCCCCAAAGGCGTACTGATCCGTGAACATCCACCCGTCGGTCCACTGGAAGTTGCCCCTCAGGTAGTTCTCGTAGCTGACGGGGGTGTTTCCCATAGAGGCACCTGGCACCACCGACGGCGGGAAGAAGACGACGCCACCGATGGTCAAGTTGTCGTAGTCCTGGGCAGGTAGGCCGAGCAACGAGTTGGCCCAACCGAACCCGGTGATAAAGCTGGTGGTGCAGGTGTTGTAGGGGAGGGATCCCGTGTTCGGGGTCACGTTGCTGAAGCACAGTTCATCTTTGTCGGGGTCCTCCGAGGGGGTATTGACTTTCCAGCTGCCAGTCTTGGTGGTGGAGCCCGACGTGTACTTGAAAGTGCCGTTGTTCTCGAAGACGTACTGAGCGCTGCGGTTCGCGGTGATCCACGTGCCGGGGAAGTGCCGGTCGGACACGGAGGTCACATACCTAATGCCGCTGATGTCTAGGTACTTCAGGTGATCCCAGACAACGAAGGCCGTCGTGCACCCATTGGTGGGACCACCCGAACCTGTCCCCGAGGAGGTGACGGAAGCAAAGCAAAGCTCGTCGTCATCGTCCCTGCTCGCATCGTTTTCCACTGTGTGCCAACGGCCGGACTTCTTGAGCGTGCCGCCCCTCAGGAGCTCGAAGGAGAACGTGCCGTCTTTTCCGAACACGTACTTGGACTCGTACGTCAACAGGGTTGCCGTGTTCTTCACAAAGTTCCTCCACGTCCCGACTAGGAGCCCCTCGTAGGGAATCGACTGCGAAGGTGAGGAGACGGTGACCATCGCCGAGGCCTCTTTTCCGCCATCGGCAGTGGTGGCCGTGATTTTGGCTGGCCCCGCCGCAACCCCCCGGACGACGCCCGAGGAGGTCACCGTAGCGACGCTGGCGTTGCTCGAGGACCACGTCACCGCCCGGTTCGTCGCCGTCGGTGGGACAACCGTCGCCAGCAGTGTCTCCGTCGCCCCCACCGCCAGGCTCAGCATCTCCTTGTTCAGCGACGCACCCGTCACCTGGATCGGGGAAGCCGTCGACTTCTGCGCCCCCGGCTTCTGCGCCCCCGGCCCACTCGCCGCCTTCACCACGGCCGTTGCCTTCGACGTCACCTTGGTCTTCAGATACCCCGACTTGACCGCCGTCACCCGGACTTTGATCGTCTTCCCCACCTGAGCGGCCTTCACGGCAAACTTGGACTTCGTCGCGCCCTTGATCGGTTTCCCACCCGCCAACCACTGATACGACAGCTTCTTCGGCTTCGGCTTCCACGTCCCCGCGCGCGCGACCAGCGTCGATCCGACCTTCGCCGTGCCAGAAATCTTCGGCTTCGGTGCCTTGAGGAAAGGCTTCGCCGACCGACCTGGCGTTGTCTGCGTCGCCCGAACCGTCACTCCACCCGCCGCGGCATGCGCGGGCGCGCTGGAAGCTATGGCCCCACCGAACGCCACCGCCCCACCAACGACAGCCGCGAGAACCCGCCGAGTCAACCGAGGACGTGGTGCTTGTTTTGGCTGGAATTCATTTCTCATGGTGACTCACCCTCCCATGGGCAGCGCCATCGGGAAGACGGCAGCTGCGGAGTCCGCTTTGCACCAGATTCTACCCCCGGAGGAGCGTTCCCGTGGGTGACCGACGGTGGCAGACTGCCCTAGAGTTTTTGGTAGCGCTGGCCGTAGAGGACGAAGGCGCGGCTGTCGACGGCCCAGTCTGTGGTGCACCAGCTGCCGAGGTTTCGCTGTGCCCCGTCGATGCTTTCGATGACGTTGACGAAGCACAACAGATCGTCGTTGCTCGATGACGTAGGGCCGACGTCTGTGTACCAACTGCCCGAGCGGGCTTTCCATCCGAAGTAGCAGACTCCAAAGAGTCCGGCGGTGCACATGCTCCCCCACTGGAAGGTTCCGTTGCTCCCGAAGGCGTATTGCTCGGTGGTCGTCCACCCGTTGGACCATTGGAACCTGGCGTGCAAGTAGTTCTGGTAGCTGACCGGGGTGTTACCCGAGGGAGTACCCGGCACCGCCGATGGCGGGAAGAAGTTCACGCCACCGATGGTCAAGGTGTCGTAGTCCAGCGCGGTTTTCCCGAACAACGGGTTGGCCCAACCGAACCCGTAGACCCAGTTGGTGGTGCACGTGTTGTAGGGGAGGGTCCCGGTGTTCGGGGTCACGTTGGAGAAGCACAGTTGGTCGTCGTTGGGGTCCAACGTGGGGGTATTGATTCTCCAGCTACCCGTCTTGGTGGTGGACCCTGCCGTGTACTTGAAGGTGCCGTCGGTCGTGGATGTGGCGTTGTTCTCAAAGACATACTGAGCACTGCGAGACTCAGTGATCCACGTGCCAGGGAAGAGCCGACTCGGTACCGAGGAGATGTACCTCAGGCCGCTGATGTCCACGAACTTCAGGTGATCCCAGACCACGAAACTCGTGATGCACCCGTTGACGGGACCGCCAGAACCCGTACCTGAGGAGGTGATGGAGGAGAAACACAACTGGTCGTCATCGTCCCTGCTCACATCGTTATCCGCCGTGTACCAACGACCCGTCTTCGAAAGCGTGCCGCCCCGCAACAGCCGGAAGGAGACCGTGCCGTCGGTGCGGAACACATACTCAGACCCGAACGTTGCCAGGGTCGCCGTTTCGGGAACAAGGTTCCTCCACGTCCCGATGAGGAACTGCTGATAGGGAACAGGCTGCGAAGGAGAGGAAACGACGACCGTCGCCGACGCCGTCTTGCCACCATCGGCCGTTTTCACGGTGATCGTGGTCGTCCCGGTGGCAACCGCCCGTACGGTCCCCGAAGAATCCACCGTCGCAGCGCCCGGCTGACTTGACTCCCACGTCACCGCCCGGTTCGTCGCGTTCGACGGTGCCACGGTCGCCAGCAATGCCTCCGAGGCCCCCACTGTCAGCATCAACGAGTCCTTGTTCAGCGTCACACCCGTCACCAGGACCGTCGAAGCCTTGTACGTCGCGGTCACACTCACCGCCCGAGCAGGCATCACAAACGTCGTGGTCACCAAGGTGGGGCTCGCGAACACCACACCCGAGGTCGTCGTAGTCCACCTGTCAAACACCTGACCCGAGGGAGCCGCATTCGCCTGAATCGTCACCGTGACACCCGCAGCGAAACTGCCACTACCAGTCCCCGAATTGACCGTCACCGCATACTTCGTCGGAGTCGGGGTCGGGGTCGGAGTCGGTGTGGGAGTGGGCGTCGGAGTCGGTTTCGTTGTCGGGGGAGGGGTCGTCGGCGATGTCGGCTTCGTCGTCGGAGCAGACGTCGGCGCAGGAGTCCCCGTCGCCGTTGGTTTCGGCGCCGGCGTTGACGTTGGCTTACCCGTCGCAGCCGGCGGCTTCTTAGAACTCTGAGGCTTGTGCGTCACCGGCGGACTCGCCGCCTTCACCGCCCCCGTCGCCTTCGACGCCACCTTCGTCTTCAAATACCCCGACCGGACCGCCGTAACCCGAACAGTGATCTTCTTGCCCACATGCTCAGCCTTCACAGCAAACTTCGCCTTCGTCGCCCCCGCAACCGGCTTCCCACCCGCCAACCACTGATACGACAACTTCTTCGGCTTCGGCACCCACTTCCCCGCACGCGCCACCAACGTCGAACCCACCTTCGCCGTCCCCACAACCTTCGGCTTCGGCGCCTTGGAAAACACCCCAACGACCCTCACCGCAACCGACGCCCGCACCGTCGCCTGATACCCCGGTTTACTCGCCGTCACCTTCACCGTGATCTTCTTGCCCACGAACCCCTTCTTCGGCACCTTGAACGACGCCTTCGTCGCCCCCTTGACGCTCTTACCGTTCGCCAACCACTGATACTTGAACGATGACGCAACCGGAACCCACGTCCCAAGCTTCACCTTCAGCGTCGCCCCCGGCTTCCCCTTCCCCTTAACCAAAGGACGCGGACTCGAAGCAAACGCCTTCGACCCCGAAGGCTTCGCAGACGGCTTAGCAGACGGCTTCCCCGAAGGCTTCGTCGAAGGCTTAGTCGACGGTCCCGCCGACGGCTTGGTCGACGGTCCAACCGTCGGCTTCGCAGGCGGCGTGCCAAAAACGACACTGCAACCGTTGAGGTTCTTCCCACTAACCGATGCGGGAGTGGTGGGATACCCCGCGAGATCCTTCAGCTCGGAATCCTTGAGCGCGAAGGACAACGTGTCACTGTCGGCGATGCCGAGGAAGGAGAGCTTGTTCGTGCCACCCAAAGCGGCGGTCAGCGGGACGTCGACGGGGATAGACCGCACACCGGTGTTCGCAATGCCGCCGGGGAACAGAGGAACAAACGCGTTGTGATTTAGCCCAAGGCCCGACACGCGCACCTTGGCCCCGTTCAGCGGCGGATAGGCGGTCAGTGTGGCGGTCCGCAGGTCAGACGGGACGGGATCAAGGACAAGCCGTGAGGCCGGAAGCGCGACAAAGTGGGTGCTTGCGATCGCGTTGATCGCGACGCCGCGAGTGTCGCCCTGGTTCCCCGCCAAGGGGACGCGGACGGCGTTGATCTTCCCCGCCTTCGCGGTGATGGTGGCGGATCCGCCAATCAACATATAGGCCCCCGACTTCAGGCCCGAACCTATACCACCGCCGTTCTCACCACCTGTTGCCCGGATAGTCCCGCCAGAGATGAAGATGTTTGGCATCGCCCCGGGACCCCTCCCCGAACCGATCCCAGCAGCATCATTGCCACCAGTCGCGGTGACCACACCACCGCTGATGTGGATGGGGAAGCCCGCGGGGTTGGAACCCTCGCGGCCGGCTCCGATTCCAGCGCCAAATTCGCCGCCGGTCGCGGTGACCTGGCCGCCGTTGATGGTGATCGTTGCGCCGGGACCGCGGGATCCGCCTCCGATTCCAGCGGCACCGCTGCCGCCGGTCGCGGTGACCTGGCCGCCGTTGATGGTGATCGTTCCGCCGCTCCGATAGTCGCCGCCCCCGATGCCAGCGGCACCAGTGCCGCCTCTCGCATCAATGATGCCGCTCTTGATCGTGATGGTTCCCGCCGTCGCGCTCCCGTCGCCGCCAATGCCCGCGCCACCATCGATGCCGCCTTGCACCATTAGGCTCGCCGTGGTCGAGGTTCCTTCGATCGTCACAGCTTCGCCAGACTGCACTTGAATCCCAGCGTACCCGTACGACGAGGTGAGCTTGTTGGCACCGGTGAGCTTGAGCGTGAGCTGCCCCCGACCGTAAGCACTGCTCGTGAGCGCCATTGCGGCAAGGCCGCCGGTCCACCCGCACTCGACCACCACATCCTTGAGTGTCACGTAGGAGGTGATGGAGGCGACGCGAATCTGCAGGCAGTGTGTCGATCCCTTCAAGGGTGCTGTCCCGGTCAGAACAAAAGAGTCCTCCGAGTTCAGGACAAGCCGTGGCGGGTTGTCCGTGCTGCTGAACGTCCACCCCGTCCCGGACGTACTACTCACCAAGGTGGCCAGGTCGATCTCCACCGTCGCGGCGTGCGCGGGCGCGCCGAGGGCCAGCCCACCGCCAAAAACCACCGCCCCGCCCACCACAGCCGAGAAAACGCGCCGCAAAACCGGCAGACCAGGTACTTGCTTGGATTGGACTTCAGTACGCAAGGTGGCTCACCCTCCCATGGGGCAGTGCCATCAGGCAGACGGCAACTGCGGAGTCCGCTTTGGCCCAGAGTCTACCCCCCGTCATCGTCCCCCCGCAGGTGACCGACGGTGGCGGGTCACGCACAATCACACCAAGTGTCAAAAACCGGCGCACGATGGCGGCCCGCACCTCACTCCCGGGGCGCATCCTCCCGTTTCTCAAAGGAAGGCGCACTGGATTCCGGAGATGTCCGGCACATCGATCCGGGCGCCATCGTCGGAGGGAACCACCTGGTAGATGGTTGAGTCGAAGCTGATGTGTCGCCGGGAGGCGAACGGATGATGGAAGGGGCTGGAGGATGCAAGGCCGGTCACCATCTGGGCGTACCCGCGCCTTTGGGCGTCACGAAGCAGCCCGAGAACCAGCGCCTCCTCATCACCAGGCTCGGCGAGCATGAAGCAGGCCATCGGCAAGACGACCACGGTGTTCGGTTTCGGCAACCGGGGGTATCCGACTCGCGAGACCATCGGATTGAGCAGGCGTGCAAGCCGTAGCAGCGGGCTGTATCCGGCGATGATGTACTGCCGAAAGTCGGTCTGATCCCACAAGGCACCGGCGGCCACGATCCGCCCGGCGTCGTTTGTGACAACGCAGAAGTCGCTCAAGGCCAACCCCTCGTGTTGCGACCAAGGCAGCCCTACGGGGAAGAGGCCACGCTGTGGAGCGAGGGCGCCATAGAAGGCGGTGAGGGCGCCCTCGTCCGCTCGAACACAGGGTCGAAAGCCTCGTCCTGCAGGCATCCCACTGCGGCCACCGGTCTTTATGACAAAGGTGGTCACCGTGCCGAGTTGGCGTGGCACCGCCGGAACCCGTTGCCCACGAGCAAAAGCCGCCACGATGCCGTCGTTGGCTAGGAGCACGGAGAAAAAGCTGAAGTCGGAGGCCGGATCGCACACGGCTTCAAAGGCCGTGACCAGATTGAGGCGCTCCTCGACTTCGGGAGCCTTCTGAAGCCGACTGATGTAGTTGCCGCGCGCTGGCTGACCATCGACGTAGTGCATTCGGCTCGAGGCGGCCACCACCCCCACAATCCGTGTGCCTTCTTCCCACACGAAGACGCGAGCGTCCGGTGCCTCGCGCAGAAACGAGGCGTAGGCGTCAGGGCGACGACTGTAGACAATCCGCATCCGCCCCTTCGCTGACGTCCCCTCCAGCAGTTTGACAAGTTCGACCCCGTCGGCGCTGGTGGCAGGTCGGAAAACCAGGCTCACTTCCCAGCCTCCTGGAGGTTGAGGCCCACCGGAATGCCGCTGCGTTTGTCGACCTCGAAGTGGAAGAGGAGGTTGACGGCCCAATAGGCCAGGTGCGTGCGCGGTCTTGCCGAACGGCCCCACAGCGCCAGGCTGCGTCGAAAGATGCTGCGCCAGGTGTGGAAGCGCTTTCGATACTCGACGCAGGTTGCGGTGAGACTGTCTGACGACATGAGCGCCGGCTCGAACGCCAATTGCCCGTAGGTGTACCCGGGCTGCAGCCACCAGGCATTCCACTTCAGCGCTCCCGCCTCGAGAAGGCGGTTGTACGTCCGGGTCCCAGGGAAGGTCAGCAGGTGGTTGAAGGCGACGGTGAAGAAGCGATGGCGCTGGCAAAAGCGCAGGGTGGCCTCAAAGGAATCCCGCGAATCGCCGTCAAACCCGAAGACGAAGGAGGCGTAGATTGCGATGCCCGCCTCGTGGACGCGTTCGACCAGCTCATCCATCTCGCCGAGTCTCGTGGCCCACTGCTTGTCCATCTGGGCCAAGTTTGACGAGAGCACCGACTCGAACCCGATCAACACCAGCGTGCATCCGGAGGAGCGCATTAGCGCCAGCGCCTCCGCGTCGCGTGCGATGTCCAGCGTGATCTGAGTGGTCCACTCGACGTTCAGCTCTCCAATGGCCCGGAACAGCTCCTTTGCGAAGGATTTGTCCGAGAAGATCGAGTCGTCTACCAAGAAGAAGAGCTTGTTCGGCTGGGCTGCCATCTCGGCGACAATGTCGATCACCTCTCGGTGGACATAGCCTCGGCAGTAGTAGGAGGCAATCGAGCAGAACTCGCAGTTGTGGTAGCAGCCTCGCCCCGTCTCAACGAGAGAGATGGGCACGTACTTGCGGCGCTGAGCAGCATAGATGCTCCGGTCAGGCTCACGGTAGCCAATACCCATGCGGCCCTGGTAGGAGGTTTGCAGACAGCCGGCTTCCAGGTCGGCGATCGCGTCGGACAGCACCTCGTCAGCGTTTCCGACCACGATCGCATCAGCGTGTCGCGAGGCTTCGTCCGGAGCGAGCGTCACGTGGTAGCCCCCGAGGATCACGCGCACCCCTCGCCGCCGGTACTCGTCGGCGATGGAGTAGCTGCGCTGCGCCGTGTACGTCTCCACCGGGATCAGCACGAGATCGGCCGGCCAGTCGAAGTCAACCAGTTCGATCCGGTCGTCGAAGAACCGCTTGGTGTGGCCGGACGGTGTGATCGCCGACAGTACAGCGATGTTCAGCGGCTCCATGAGCCAGCTCTTGAGGTAGCGCTGCCCCTTCTTGCGCCCGATACCAGGCAGGACATAGGCGATTCTCACGCGGGACGTTCCTTCCCGTATCCAAAGGGCATCCCCTGCTTCTCATAGACCTCACGTTTGAAGATGGGGTTGTAGGCGACGTAGGTCGCCAGGCGCAGAGGGTTCCTCATGTTGGTCCGAAAGTCAAAGGCACGGACGATGACGGAGCGCGGCGAGTTGAACCGCTTGCGGCAGGCGAAGGCTGCTTCCGTCAACTCCTCCGCCGTCATGTTCATCGGCTTGAAGGCCGCATCGTTGAACCGGTAGTCGTCGTGCAGCCACCACTTCCCGTCGTAGAGAAGGCGGCCCTCGGCGGCCAGCTTCTCGTAGAGCGGGGTGGCTGGATAGGGCATGAGTATGTTGTAGGCCGCGAAGGTGAACTTGGTGCTGATCGCCCACGAGCAGGCGGCCTCAATGGACTCGAGTGTGTCGGGGTCGTGCCCCAGCGTCATGGCTGCCCACACTTGCATCCCCCAGTGGCGTATGCGCTCGACGGCCTCGCGGTACTGGTCTGGAGCGAATCGCCGGTTGATGCCCTTGCGCATCTCTCGCAGCGAACCATCGCTCAGCGACTCGAAGCCGATGACGTGCCCCAGGCACCCGGAGCGCATCATGAGATCCATGAGCTCGCTGTCGGCCAGCATGTCGACCGAGCCCTGCGACACCCAATGGATCCGCAGCGGGATTAGGGCCCGGAACAGCTCCTTGGCGGCGTCACGGTGGCCCACAAGATTGTCATCGACAAAAAAGACTCGGCGGCTACCGGCGACCCTGATCTCGTCAACGACTTCTTCAGGCGGGCGCGTGTGATGCGTTGCGGAGAAGTAGGTGCTGATGGCGCAGTACTTGCATCGGTATGGGCAGCCGCGAGAGAACTGCATGAGATGAATGGGCAGGTAGCGGCGCTTACCGAAGATGGAACGGTCCGGAATCGTGCCGTCTTGAATGGGTCGATCGTCGGGGCAGGTGTAGCGCGAGCGGAGCCGCCCGGCCATTGCGTCGGCTACCAGGCCCGGCCAGGCACCCTCAGCATCTCCAATGAGCAGGCTATCGGCATGGTTCGCAGTCTCGTCGGGCACCAAGAAGGGGTGCATTCCCCCCATGACGACTGGCACCCCTCGCCGTCGATACTCGTCGGCGATTTGATAGGCGCGACGTGCGGTAAAGGTCTCTACGGTGATCGCCGCAAGATCCGTCGGGGTATCGTACGGGACAGGTTCAAGCCGGTCATCGACCAAGAACCCCTCCGCCTCCGGGGGTGTCAACCCCGCCAGCACTGAGAGGCCGAGCGGCTCCATCGCGGCGTTGTCCCGCCGCCCCGAATGGATCCGAACACCGATGTTCGGCTTGATGAGAGCGATCCGGAAACGGCTCATGTCTGGCTCCTCTCCGGTGTGCCAAGGATCTGGTCTTGTTTTCTGCGGATCTCTCGGGCGGAGACTAGGTTGATCGCCAAGTAGACGAGGGGCGTGCGCCAGTTCGGCGCCCTGAACAGGCGACGAAGAATGCTCAGGGGTGAGTAGAAGGAGTAGCGAGCTCGTCGACACCCTGCCTCAATCGCATGCGCGCTCGCACCCTCCGGACTGTGGGCCAGCTGGCCGTAGCGGTAGTCGCGATCCAGCCACCAGCGGGGCTGGATCAGTCGCCCCTCATCGCTAAGACGTCGGTAAAGCCTTGTGCCCGGGTAGACGGAGAGAGGGTTGAAGTTCGCCACCGCGAAGGAGTGCGACCGGGCGAAGGCGAGGATCTCGTCTGCGGTGGTGGGCGTGTCGGTGTCGTAGCCGATTACGAAGGTGGCGTAGACCATGAGCCCGTGACGGTAGATCGCCTCGATCGCGCGGTCGTAGTCCCTCACGTCGTTCGCCCGTTTTCGCATGGCCCTGAGCGTGTCGGGGTTGAGCGATTCGATCCCAATGAGCACCAGGAAACAGCCCGCCTTCTTCATGAGCGCCAGCATGGCATCGTCCTGAGCGATGTCGAGCGAAACCTGGCAGGCCCACTTCTTCCTTAGCGGAACCATCGCGGTGAACAGGTCGCGGGCCCAGGCGCGGTCGGCGAAGAGATTGTCATCCGCGATGAAGACGCGCCGGTGGGGGTTGTGTTGCAGCTCGCGTACCGCCGCGTCGACGCTCTTGCAGCGCACACGCCCGGGGTAGAGCGCTTTGATGGAACAGAAATCGCAGGCGTAGCGGCAGCCGCGCGACAACTGAACCACTCCGAGAGGCGGGTAGCCCGTCGCCGGCGGTTGGTGCGATGTGTCGACAAACCAGGCTTCGCCATCGTCCACATAGCGGGGCTTCACTGTGCCCTGGGTGAGGTCAGCTAAAAAGGCGGGCCACACCCCCTCGGCGTCGCCGACGAAGACCACATCAGCATGCGTCCTGGCCTCCTCGGGAAGGAGGGTCGGGTGGATACCTCCCAAACCCACCTTGTGGCCCCGGCTGCGGTAATGATCGGCGAGGTCATAGGCGTGGGCGGCGGCGAAGGTCTCCACCGACAGGCAAACCCAGTCGGCGTCGATTCTCTCGGGCAGGGGGCGGCGTCGCTCGTCGAAGAAGGTGAGTTGGGCGGCGCTGGGCGAAGTCAGTGCGCCAAGAATGGCGAAAATCGGCGGTTCGAGAGCATCCCGAGCCTGCCCGCCTCCCATAGCGACGCGCACGATGGCGATACGCGGGGTCATAGCATCACGCGGGGGAGGGGAATGTCGGAGTTGTCCGCCATGACATGCTCGTCAAAGGCCGCGTGATGCCGGGCGTAGACGCGATAGGCGAGGTTGAGCGCGAGGAAGACGACGGCGCCATGCTTGATTCGCCGCAGGTCGAGGCGGCGCAGGACGGACCTCAGCGTGTAGGCCTTGCGCCAGGCGTACGTGAGGCCGGCGGTGAGCTCGTCGGGGGTCATGTTCTTCGGTAGGAAAACGACGTGCTCGACGTCGTAGAGAGACCAGCCGTGCTTGACGATGCGCTGGGCCTCATCGAGTTCGCGATACAGGGGAGTTGAGGGGAAGGGGGTGAGCACGGCGAATCTCGGTAGGTCAATCTTGGCTTCCTCGATGAGGCGAACGGTAGCGTCAAACACCGTCGCGTCGTCACCGTCGGCACCGAAGGCAAAGCAGCCCATTACCATGATGCCTACCTCGTGCAACTGGCTCATCAGGGCCTTGTAATCGCTTACGTGGTTGAACGACTTGTGGATGGCAACCTGGCTGGCCTGCGAGACGGACTCAAAGCCGATGAGCAATCCCTTGCATCCGCTTTGTGCGAGCAGCTGCAGCAGCTCCGGTTGGCGTCCGATAGCAGTCGTCGTCAAACCAAACCACCACTTCTTCAGCGGGATCATCGCGGTGAAGAGTTCGACGGCGTAGGCTCGGTCGGCAATGAGGTTGACGTCGGGAAAGACGACGATCCTGCCAGGCAGGGTGCGGATCTCGGCGATCACGTCTTCGACTGGCCGGGTTCGCACCGAGGTACCGAAGGCCTCGGGATAGGCGCAGAAGGTGCACACGAGATTGCAGCCCCTCACCGCTTCGACGGTGTTCAGTGTGATGTAGGCGCGTCTCCTCAATAGGTCACGCCTTGGGAGGGGGCGGTTGGCAACGTGGGCTCCTGGCAGCTGGCGATAGAGCGGTTTCAATGCCCCTTCGCGCCAGTCGCTGAGGGCTGTCACGAAGCTGCCGTCACCCAGACCCGTGACGACAGCGTCAGCGTGCAGGGCGGCCTCTTCGGGCACGAGTGAGGGATGCGGTCCACCGAGGATCACGGTCTTGCCCAGTGAGCGGTAGTAGTCGGCGTAGCGATAGCAGCGCTCGGCGGTGCCGGTAATGCAGGTCATGGCGATGATGTCGTCGTCTAGGTCAAGAGGGATCGGACCCGCCGTCTCGTCGTAGATCGACAGCCTGGCGTTCCACTCCTCGGGCACCATGCCGGCCAGGACGGCCAGAGTCATCGGTGCGTAGTGCAGAGCTTTGTGGAACTTGCCGCTGTGGCGGTGCATTGCCCCCGCCGGCGCAAGAAAGGCGATCTTCAAAGCAACCCTCCTATGGCCATGGTGGTTCCGATGAGGCCCAGGGCTACCAGCACGGCACGGCTTCCTCCGAAGTGCCCCAGCAGCCTCGGAGCCTCAGGGTCCCGCGCGATGGCGTTACGGTAGGCGGGGATGATCAGCAAGATGATGACTAGGCTGATGGCCCCCGCACCGAGCTCGACGTAGTCCAGCAGCGCCAAGGGCAAGAGGGCTGCCATGAGTAGGGACGGAACGGCGGCCATCCACTGGCCGATGGCGGTCTGGATGCCGGTGGCCTCATGAACCACGTCGGCAAAGGCGATGAGCGCGGGCCAGAAGGATGTCAACATCGCCAGGAGAACAAAGACGCTCGACGCCACCAGCGCCATCGGTTGAGTGAGCGAGGCTGCCAGGCCGATTGTCGCCACAGGGGTGACGACATCGGAGGCGGTGAGGGCCGCCAGGACAAAGGCGAGAGTTCCTGCGACATTGATGGCCAGCCCGATCACCAGGGCCTTGCGAAGGTCAACGGCCAAGGGCACGTGACCAGCCACCTGGACCACGGCGAAAATGGCCGAGAACGCGTACATGAACACGGCGAACAGGCTGATGGTCGGCAGGGGCTGTCCAAACCTGAGCGGGATTGACCGGGCGTGGTGACCTGTCGACAGGACGGTCAGGGCAACGATCGTCACGGCGATCAACGACACGGAGACGGTTTCCCACGCCGCCACCGTTCTCAGGCCGAAGAGACTGGTCGCCAAGCCTGCCGCGCAGAAGACACCCATGGCCGCCGGTCCAGACACCGGGCTCATCGCCTCGAGAGCCTGACTCCCCGCAATGACATATGTTGTCAGACACTGGAACAGCAGGAACGTGAACAGGACAAAGAAGACCGTGCGGAAGCCCTTGGCCCAGCGGCCGGTGAACAGGTGCCTGGACAAGATATTGAGGAGCTGTGCGGGCGGGTCGCTCCGCCGAGTCAGTTCAGAAAGCACCAGGTACACCAGGAGGCTGGCGCCGGCCGCCACGCTGATCGCGAGCAGGACACTCCCCAGCCCCAGTCCCTCGGCGGCCAGCGGCATGCTCAAGACGCCCGTGCCCATCCCCGCTCCCGCGATGAGGCAGGATGCGCGGAGAAGGGAGAGTGTGACGCCTTGCGGCACCGTTGTCCTGTCGATGCGAGGCATCCTACAACCAGGCTTGCTAGCCTTGGCGCCGTGTTCAACTCGCTCTCGGACCGCCTGACTACGACCTTCCGCTCGCTGCGCGGGAAGGGGCGGCTCTCGCCAGCGGACGTCGACGCGACGGTGCGCGAGATCCGGCGCGCCCTGCTCGATGCGGACGTCGCTGTGCCGGTCGTGCGCGAGTTCACCGCGGCGGTGCGCAACCGTGCGCTGGGTGAAGAGGTGTCCAAAGCTCTCAACCCCAGCCAACAGGTCGTCAAGATTGTCCACGAGGAACTCATCGAAATCCTCGGCGGCCAGACCCGGGATCTGGCCCAGGCCAAGCGCCCTCCCACTGTCATCCTCCTCGCGGGCCTCCAGGGCTCGGGCAAGACGACGCTCGCCGCCAAACTCGGCGCCTGGTTGCGCGAGCAGAGCCAGACCCCGCTCCTTGTCGCGGCCGACCTCCAACGTCCCGGCGCCGTCCTCCAGCTCCAGATCCTCGGCGAGCAGGCAGGAGTCCCCGTTTTTGCTCCCGAACCGGGTGACGGTGTGGGCGATCCAGTTCAGGTCGCCCGAGCCGGCGTCGCGCGGGCTCAAACCGCCATGCACTCTGTCGTCGTAATCGACACCGCGGGACGGCTCGGCATTGACGACCACCTCATGCGCCAAGCCGCCGACATCCGCGAGGCGACCCAGCCCGATGAGATTCTGTTTGTCATCGACGCCATGATCGGCCAAGACGCGGTGACCACGGCAAACGCCTTCCTCGAGGGGGTCGGCTTCACGGGCGTGGTCCTGTCCAAGCTCGACGGCGACGCACGCGGCGGCGCGGCCCTTTCTGTCGCCTCGGTCACCGGCCGCCCCATCCTCTTCGCCTCGACGGGCGAGAAGATCGAGGACTTTGAGCGCTTCCACCCCGACCGGATGGCCTCGCGGATCCTCGACCTCGGCGACATGCTTACCCTCATTGAGCAGGCGCAACGCGTCTTCGATGAGTCCGAAGCTCGCGATGTGGCGGCCAAGCTCGCCGGGGAGGGCGACTTCACGCTTTCAGACTTCCTCGACCAACTCCAGCAGGTTCGTCGCCTGGGCTCGATGAAGAAGGTCCTTGGGATGATGCCCGGCGCGGCCAGTATGCGCAACGAACTCGAGTCCTTCGATGACGCCGAAGTCACGCGCGTCGAAGCGATTGTCCGCTCGATGACCCCCGCCGAACGCGCCGATCCCAAGATCCTCAACGGCTCGCGTCGCGCCCGGATCGCAAGAGGCTCCGGCACCACCGTCACCGAGGTCAATCGGATGGTCCAACGCTTTGACCAGGCCAAGACAATGATGCGTCACATGGCAAAGGGGCGCATGCCCGTCCCCGGCATGGGCGGCAAGAAGTCAAAGGGCCGCATGCAAGCCCCCTCGGGCAAGTCAAGGAAATCCAAGTCCGGCAACCCCGCCAAGCGTGAGGCCGAGGCGCGCGCCGCCGCCGCCCGCGCCGCCGGAGAAAAACCCGCCGGTCCCGCCGGCTCTTCCTTCGGCCTGGGCAGCCAGCCCGCCCCCACCATCCCCTCCGGTCTCTCCGGCCTTTTCAAAGGACGATGACGTCCATTTGGCCAAAGCCGCCGGGTCTACCCGCACGGCAAGGCTCTGCGCACTATCCTGGCCTGGGAAAACTACGCAGCAGAAAGGACCCGCCACATGGAGGTCGTGATTCTCCCCGACTCGATCCAAATCGCCCATGCCGTCGCCGACGCGATCGCCCGCCTCATCCATTCCAAGCCCACCGCCGTCATCGGCCTCGCCACGGGGTCAAGCCCGCTGGCCACCTACGACGAGCTTGCCCGACGTTGCGCGGCCAAAGAGATCTCCTTTGCCCAGGCCAAGGGGTTTTCGCTCGACGAGTATGCCGGCCTAGACCCCAACCACCCCGAGTGCTACCGCAACGTCATTGAGCGTGAGGTCACCTCCCGCCTTGACTTCGCCCCGGGCGCCGTCCAGGGCCCCAATGGCGCCGCCGCCGACCTCGAAAAGGCCTGCCAGGACTACGAGGCCGCGATCAAGGCCGCCGGCGGGGTCGACTTCCAGATCCTCGGCATTGGCACCGACGGTCACATCGCCTTCAACGAGCCCGGATCCTCCCTGGTCTCCCGCACTCGCATCAAGACCCTGACCCAGCAAACCATCGATGACAACGCGCGCTTCTTCGACGGCGACGCCTCCGCCATCCCCTGCCACGTCATCACGGCGGGCCTGGGCACGGTCATGGACGCCCGCCACCTCGCCCTCATCGCGACCGGCGCCGGGAAAGCCGAGGCCGTCCAGCAGATGGTGGAAGGCCCCGTCTCCGCCTTCTGCCCCGGCTCGATCCTCCAGTTCCACGCGCAGGCCACGGTCTACCTGGACGACGCCGCCGCCGCACAACTCGAGTTCGCCGACTACTACCGCCACATCCAAGCCAACAAAACCCGCACCTAACAAGGCGCACGATGGCGTCACACCTGGACGCTTGCCCCCTCACCTCGGCGGCCTCCTAGGTCTGCGAGCGACAGTTTCGCTGTCTCGCGGGACACGAGGCAGCTCACCGCTGCTACGACCATGCAGCCGGCGCCAAAGAGAGCCGAGTGTTGCCAGGTGGCCCCGCCTTCGCCGAGGTTGCCCATCATGATCGCGGGGGAGAAGCCGACGAGGATCATGCCGAGCTGTGAGCCAAGGGCGGTCCCGGTGAATCGAACCCGCGTGGGGAACTGCTCGGCAAAGAAGGAGGCCGAGACCGCGTTGGCACCCGACCAGGCCGCCGCCATCGCCAATGCCGTCACACCGATCCCTAGAGTTCGCCCGGAAACCAACGCCGGGAGATAGACAAAGAACAGCCCCGCCTCGACCACGAGCGTTCCCACGAGCACCGGCCGACGCCCGATCCGATCGGCCAGGCGCGCCCACAGGGGCTGGAGGATCAGTTCAAGGACGGTTGCTCCCACCAGAACCCATAGGAACGTCCGCTCCGGCACCCCTCCGATCTTGGTCGCAACGTTCAACCCAAAGACGTTCAGCGCGGCCCCACCCGCCATGAGCAGTGTTCCGCCCGCCACCAACACCACGGCCAGCCAGTGGCTGCGCACCACCTCAGCGACGGGGACCCTCGCGGGGCGATCAGCGGCCACAAACTCCGGCGCCTCCTCCACCCGCGCGCGAATCCACACGGCCACCAGCAGCAACGGTCCTGCCGCGAGGAACGGGATTCTCCAGCCCCACGCCATCAGCATGTCGTGAGGCATTCCGACGACAGCAATGAATGCGAGCTTTCCAAAGAGCGTCCCCAGCGCCGTCCCTTGCATGGTCCACGCGGCAAACCGAGCCCGCTGTCCCCCTGGGGCATGCTCGAGAGTCAGCGCATTCGACCCCGCCTGCTCGGCCCCCACCGAGAACCCTTGGAGCAGCCGCATGATCACCAGCAGCACGGGAGCCGCCATCCCCACCGAGGCATAGCCCGGCAGCACTCCGATCCCGAAGGTCGAAATCCCCATGAGGGTCACGGCCCACACAAGGGCGGGGCGGCGCCCGATCCGGTCTCCCACATGCCCAAAGACCACGGCACCTACGGGCCGGGCCACGAAGGCCAACCCGAAGGTGACAAAGGAGGCAAGCGTCCCGGCCGCCGGGCCCAGAGGCTTGAAGAAGATCTCGCCGAGGAACAAGGCCGCAGCGGTCGCGTACAAGGTGAAGTCGTAGTACTCCACGGTCGACCCGAGCAGCGCGGAGAAGGTGGCTCGCCGCGCCATCGTCCGTCGGGGTGTTGTGGGTGCGTTGCGCACAGGGGCGTGTTTCATCATCATCCTTCCCAAGGTTATCATGGACCAGGGGCGTGTTCCGTCATCGTCCGACAATGACGAAACCGCGCTCCCCCCTACAGGGGTACGTCAATATCGGGCCCTTGGGCCGTTTCACGCTCGAAGGGGGAGTAGGAAGTGTGGAGGAGTTGGTGAGCGATTTCGGAGTTGGGCTCGCCGAAGTAGTCGTCGTAAAGCCGCAGGATGTCGGGGTTTTCCTGGGACTTGCGGTACTTGGAGGTCCGGTCAATGTTGAGGAGGACCTTCTGGCGGGCGGGCAACTCGCCGACCGACGTCGGCGTGGGCTGGCCGGCGCCGGCGATGCAGCCGCCGGGGCAAGCCATGATCTCGATGAGGTCGTAGCCAGTGTCTTCGCCGGCGGTGACGGCGTCGATGAGGGGGCGCGCGTTCCCCAGGCCTGAGACCACGGCGACGCGGACGGTGCGGCCGGGGACCTCGACGCTTGCGACGCGGAGTTCGTCGAAGCCGCGGACGGCCTCAAAGTCGAGGTGGTCGGTGAGCGGCTCGCCCGTCAGCTTCTCGACGGCCATCCGCAGCGCCGCCTCAGCCACGCCTCCGGAGGCTCCGAAGATGACGCCGGCGCCCGAGACCCGAGCGTAGGGCTCGTCGAACTCGCCCGGCACGACGGCGCCCACGTCAATCCGCAGCCGGTCGATCAGCTCGATGAACTCGCTGGTCGTCAGGACCGCGTCGACGTCGCGCCGCCCACCTGGGGCCATCTCCGGCCGTGCGGCCTCGTACTTCTTGGCCAGGCAGGGGACGATTGAGACCACGTAGAGGTCGTCGAGGTCGACGTTGTACTTCGAGGCGAAGTGGTTCTTGACGGTCGCCCCCATCATCTGCTGAGGCGACTTGCAGCTCGACAGGTGGGGGATGAGCTCGGGGTAGCGCCGCTCGACGAGGTTGACCCATCCCGGGCAGCAGGAGGTGAACTGGGGCATGACCCCGCCCGAGGAGACGCGGTCAATGAACTCCGTGGTCTCCTCCATGATCGTTAGGTCAGCGGAGAAGGAGAAGTCGAAGCACTTGTCGAACCCGACCGCGCGCATGAGGCCGGCGATGAAGCCGGAGGCCTCGTCGAAGGGCACGCCGTACTCAGAGCAGATGACCGACCGGGGGGCCGGAGCGACGAACCCGACGACCATCTTCTTCGGGTCGTTGATCGCCTTCATCACAGTGCCGCGCTCGCGGCGATACTCCAGGGCGCCGCAGGGGCAGGCGGTGACGCACTGTCCGCAGGAGACGCAGTCCGTGAGCTCCAGCGGCTTCCCGTTCCACGTCCCGACCGTCATGTGGCCGTGGGAGAACTGGTAGGCGAGCACGCCGACGCCTTCGATCTCGGCGCAGGCAGCGATGCACTTTCCGCAGGAGATGCACTTGTTGTGGTCGCGGACGATGAACGGATGGGTCGCGTCGACCGGCAGGCGTGGGCGATCGTGCAGCGGCTTGCAGTAGCTGATCCCATGTTCGGTGGATTCGTGGCGCAGCTCGCAGTCGAACCGTGCCAAGCAGCCGCAGCGCAGGCAGCGTGACGCATCGGCCCGTGCCTGTTCCTCGCTGAGGCCCGTGGCGACCTCATCGAAGTTCCCCGCCCTCTTGTCAACCGAGATCATCGGCATGGCGCCCCGGTTGAAGTGCGGGATTGCCTCGAACTCATGCCGCGGCAGGTCCTCGAGGGATCCGCGCGAGCAGTTATAGGTCTCGCGGGAGGGCGTGACCTTGCCGGTGGTGACGAACTCGCCGATCGCATCCGCGGCGCGCTTGCCCGCCCCGACCGCCTGGATCACGGTGGCCGGCCCAGTCACACAGTCGCCACCAGCGAAGATGCCGTCCTCGGAGGTCTGCATCGTCGCCCCGTCGATCCGGATGTCGCCCCACTTGCCCAGCCGCACCGGAACGTCGTTGTAGAGGAACTGCGTGTTCGTCGACTGGCCAATCGCGCCGATCACCGCGTCCGCCTCGATGATGAAGTCCGACCCCTCGACGGCGACGGGACGACGACGACCCGTGCGATCTGGCTCGCCCAGCTCCATCCGCAGGCAATGCACGAGCTTGCGCCCGTCATCGTTCATAGAAATCCTGGTGGGAGCGGCGAGGAAGACAATGTCCGCACCCTCCTCGATGGCATCGGCGACCTCATGCGGATCGGCGGGCATCTCCTCGGCGGTGCGCCGGTATAGCAGCGTGACCTTCTTCGCGCCCTTGCGCTGGGCCGTGCGCACGCAGTCAATCGCCGTGTTACCCCCACCGACGATGACGACGCTTTCGCCGAGATTCAAAGGCGCGCCTTTCGCCACGCGCTCGAGGTAGGTGATGCCGAGGAAAACGCCGGGAAGGTTGTCGCCGTCCATCGACATCGGCGTGGCCTGCCAGGAGCCAAAGGCGAGGTAGACGGCGTCATGCTCGCGCCGCAGGTCCTCGAGGTAGATGTGGACGCCCAGCGTCCGGTTCGTCAGGATCGTGACGCCAAGGTCGGTGATCGTCGCGATCTCAGCGTCGAGCGTCTCCTTGGGAAGGCGATACTCGGGAATCCCGTAGCGCATCATGCCGCCCGCTTCGGGCTGCTTCTCATAGACGGTGACGCGGTGCCCCGACAGCGCGAGGTAGTACGCGGCGCTCAGGCCCGACGGCCCTGCTCCGACAACGGCCACATGCTTGCCAGTGGCCGGAGCGACCCGCGGCTTCCACGGCGCGCCGGAGAACAGGTCCCGGTCGGCCACGAACCGCTTGACGTTGTTGATCGCGACCGGCGAGTCGACGAGGTTGCGCCGACACTGCGCCTCGCAGGGATGCGGGCACACCCTCCCGCAGGCCGAGGGGAAGGGGTTGGAGTCCTTGATGACGCGGATCGCGGCCTCGTAGTTGCCGTTCTCCGTGTGCCCGAGGTACTGCTGGATGTCGATGTGCGCCGGACAGGTCTGCTGGCAGGGCGCCTCGCAGTCGGCGTTGTGGTCGGTGAGCAGCTGCTCAAGCCGCACCTTGCGGTAGGTCGAGATCGCCCGCGAGTTCGTCGAGATGACGGCGCCGTCCTGCACCCGGGTGATGCAGGCTTTGACGTCGCGCTTGGGGCCGTCCGGCGACTCGGAAAGCTCGACCACGCACAGGCCGCAGTTCCCGTTCGACCTCTCGAGGCGGATGTCGTTGCACAGGGAGGGCACGTGGATGCCGTGCTCCTTGAGCGCCTGGAGAATCGTCAGTCCCGGCGGGACGGAAATCTCTGTGCCGTCAACGTTGAAGGTGACAAGTCCAGCCTCGACTGTCGTGGTCATCGGGTCCTCCCCAAGGCGCTTGGTGGTCGTTGGAGGCTTGCGCGTTGGCCCCGCAAACCCACCGCCCCACCCTATGACCCCCACCCCCCGCTCTCCGCCGCCGTAAGTCCCATGTCCACCCAATCCGCCCCTCGGCGCGATGGATTCGCCTTGGAGGGAAGGGGTCTGGCAGAATAGGTCTCTGTATGCCTGCCGGGCGGACCCTCTCAGCCGTCGGGTGGTGCGTCCGTAAGAGCAGAACGCTCGGCCCAACCCCACGGGCCGTGCTCGCGCTCGACCGCACGACTACACCTCAGGAGCGACCCACACAGTGGCTGTCAAGATTCGTCTCAAGCGCTTTGGAAAAATGCGCGCACCCTACTACCGCATCGTCGTCGTTGACGCCCGCGCCAAGCGTGATGGCCGCGTCATCGAGGAGATCGGCAAATACCACCCAACTGAGGATCCGAGCTTCATCGAGGTCATCTCCGAGCGCGCCCAGTACTGGCTCTCCGTAGGAGCTCAGCCGACCGATCCCGTGCTCAAGATCCTCAAGATCACCGGCGACTGGCAGAAGTTCAAGGGCTTGCCAGGCCAAGAGGGGACCCTCAAGCTACCCAAGAAGGAGCAGGCTGCCAAGGAGGCCATCGAGGCCGCCGAAGCTGAGGCTCTCAAAGCCCAGGCCGCCGCCGCTGCCAAGGCAGAAAAGGCCGCGAAGGCCGCCGCCAAAGCTGCTGCCGCCCAAGATGCGGACGATGACGAAGCTGAGGCCGGCGATGGCGTCGCCGACGCTGCGGCTGAGGACGGCGCTGTGGGTGAGGCTGAGGTTGTTGCTGCGGCTGAGCCTGAGGCCGCTGCTGAGCCTGAGGCCCCTGCCGAGGAGCCCGCAGCGCCTGCCGAGGAGCCCGCAGCTCCTGCCGAGCCTGAGCCCGCCGCCGACCCACCCGATGAGAAGGCTGATTCCTGATGCTCACCGAGGCTCTTGACCACCTTGTGTGCGGGATCGTTGACCGCCCTGACGACGTCCGCATCCGCCCCCGCAACCTGCGCCGAGGCCAGATGTTCGAGGTTCACGTCCACCCCGAGGACCTCGGCCGGGTGATCGGTAGGGGAGGGCGAACCGCACGCTCGCTGAGGACGGTCATGAACGCCCTGTCGACCGCTGGTCCGGTCCGCGTCGACGTCGTGGACACCGACCGGCGCTGATCACAGCCGCGTGGACCTCGTCGTCGCGCGCATCGGCCGCCCGCACGCGCTGCGCGGCGAGGTCACCTTAGACGTGCGCACGGATAGCCCCGAACGCCGCCTAGTCCCCGGCGCGGTCTTCACAACCGACCCCGCCCACGTCGGTCCGCTAACCCTAGCGACCCTGCGCCGCGACGCCTCCACGACCTACGCCACCTTCGCCGAGGCCCCGGACCGTACCGCTGCCGAAGCGCTCCGCGGCGTCACCCTCCTTGCCCCCCCTGACCCAGAACCCGAACCCGACGCCTGGTACCCGCACGAACTCGTCGGCCTAGACGTCGTCCTCCCCGACGGCACCCATGCCGGCACCTGCGACGGCGTAGAACACCTCCCCGCTCAGGACGCCCTCAAAGTCGTCGAACCCGACGGCACCACCGCCCTAATCCCCCTAGTCCAAGCCCTAGTCCCCGACATCGACCTCCCCAACCGCCGCATAACCGTCACCCCCCCCGGAGGCCTCCTAACAGCCCACCCCCTTAGTGGAGAGAGGAGGAACCCGTGAGGATTGACATTGTTTCGATCTTTCCGGAGTACTTGGCTCCTTTGGAACTCTCGCTGGTGGGGAAGGCGGTCGAGTCGGGGATCCTCGACATTCGGGTCCATGATCTGAGGGATTGGACCGCTGATCGCCATCGCACGGTGGACGACACCCCCTACGGCGGCGGCGCAGGAATGGTGATGAACCCGGTCGTCTGGGGCGACGCTCTCGACGCTCTACTCGACCTCACCACCGCCCCCGCCCCCGCCCCCACCCCCACCCC
>WQYN01000027.1 GCA_009781225.1 Micrococcales bacterium
CGGGTCATTACACATTCGAATCCTCGGAGCGCGCGTCGAACACCGACCCCTACGGGCTGCTCTACGACGCCGACCAGAGCCCCTTCGCAGGGGACGACGACGGGGCGGGAAACCTGAACTTCCGGATCACTGCGGTGCTGGAAGCCGGACAGGTCTACTACCTGGTCGCCCATGACATCTCGGGCTACGGTACGGGACAGTACACCATCACCGCACAGCTCCTCACCCCACCGCCCTGCTCCTCATTCACCTCAGCATGCGAGTGGGACCTGTCTCCTGTGGTGGTCTCTCCGCCGGGCACGGCTCAGCACTATCTGCGGTTCACCTCCCTGGAGTCGGGACTGTACGAATTCTCGTCCTCAGGGGCCGCGCCGGGTGCCGACCCGCTTGTGATGCTGTTCGACGCAGACCAGAACCTGATCACCTTTGGTGTCGGTGAGGGCGTGGGGGATGACTTCAGCTTCATCGCTGAGTTGATCGCCGGAGAGGTCTACTACGTGGCGGCAGGGCAATGGGCTGCCTCGAACAGCGGCCAGTACACCCTCGCCGCGCGGCCATACGCCCCACCACCTTGCTCACGGTTCGAGGAAGCGTGCGAGTGGGACCTGTCTCCGGTGGTGATCTCCACGACGGACGCGGCGCAACACTTCCTCCGGTTCACCGCGCCCGAGACAGGCAGGTATCTCTTCGAGTCCTCGCTCAGCGCACAAACCGCTGAGCCGTTCGCGATGCTGCTCGACGAAGACGGATACCTCATCACCTTCGGTGTCGGTGGATTCGCAGGTGATGAATTCACCCTGTCTGTGCTGTTGACGGCCGGACAGATCTACTACCTGGTGGCCGGGCAGTGGAGCATGGGGAGTTACGGAGACTACACCATCTCAGTGCAGCGCTTCCCCTTGCCGCCATGCTCCTCCTTCGCAGCGGCCTGCGAGTGGAATCTCTCACCGGTGGTGGTCGCTCCGCTTGGCGCGATTGACCACTATCTTCGGTTCACCGTGCCGGAATCCGGCTGGTACGTCTTCGAATCCTCGGAGCGCGCACCGAACGCCGACCCGTATGGGCTGCTTTACGACGCCGATCAGGGCCTCATCGCCTGGAACGACGATGGGGCAGACGATCTGAACTTCAGGATCGGTGCGGATCTGGCTGCTGGGGAGGTCTACTACCTGGCCGCCCGGCACTACTCCGGTTCCGGCACCGGGCAGTTCACCATCACCGCCCAGGTCGGATCTCCGCCACCCTGCTACTCGTTCTCCGCAGCGTGCGAGTGGGACCTCTCACCCCTCGTGGTCGTCCCGACGGGTGTTAGCAGCCACTTTGTCCGTTTCACCGCGCCGACGTCGGGCCCATTCCTGTTCGAATCCTCGGCTGACGAGCCAGAGGTCGACCCCTACGCGTGGCTCTTCGACGCAGACCTGAACGAGATCGCCTTCGACGACGACGGGGGGTGGAACTGGCACTTCAGTATCACCGCAGAGTTGACCGCTGGACAGGTCTACTACCTGGTGATTCGAGAGTGGACCGACGATACTCCCAGACCAGTCACTATCACAGCGCAGCTGCCGCCACCCTCCGCAGCCCAGCAGTCCGCCTGACCTCTCCTGAACCTGGGAGTGGTTTCGTTGGATTTGACCCCGTCAGATTCAACGAAACCACTCCCCAGTTCGCGAAAGAGGGGTGGCGCACCTTGCCGCCAGCGCTGCCAGGTAGCCGAATCCGGGCAGACGCCCACCCCACCAGCGCTGCCAGGCGAACCTGGGAGTGGTTTCGTTGAATTTGACCCCGTCAGATTCAACGAAACCACTCCCCAGTTCGCGACTGAGGCATGGCTGAGCGCGACGGAGGGGTGGCGCACCTCGCCGCCAACGCTGACGGGCGACCGAATCCAGGTGGGCGCCCGCCCCGCCAGCGCTGGCACCGGGCGCTGGGCGGTCGCTGAGCGGCACTAGGCCCCTTGGTCAACGGTGTCGCGCAGCGCTAGGGTGGGCCCATGGCACTTTCTGTTGGTTGTATCACCTTTGACTCCCGTGATCCGCGAGCTCTGGCAGCTTGGTGGGCCAAGGCGCTCGATGGCGAGATCGTCTCGGACATGGACGGCTTCTACGTCACGATCATGCCGGGCGGCGAAGCGAGCCTGCCGCTCTCCTTCCAGCTCATCGAGGACCCGACGCCGGGAAAGAACCGCATTCACCTCGAAACCACGGCCTCAGATGGCCGGGAGGCCGAAGTGGATCGACTCGTGAAGCTGGGAGCCTCGGTCGTCTACCAGGGGGACATGGGCGGGTTCGCCTGGACCACGTTGGCCGACCCCGACGGCAACCTCTTCTGCGTCGGCGACCCCATGGAGATGGAGAGCTAATCGAGTAAGCCCAGCGCCGCCATCGTCCATCGCGGCGAGCGAGGTGTCGTGATCAGCGGCTGGCCAGCGCTTGCTCCAACTTCTGAAGCAGGCCCGCTACCTCAGCCTCGGCCCACGCGGCAAACCTGAGCCGCAGGGCCTCAGTCGGGGCGGGGGTCACTTCACGATCCCAGACCACAAAGTCGTCAAGTTGATACTCGGGTCCTGGGAAGTCTCCCGTGCGCACGAATTGCCCGTAGTGCCGGATGACTCGCTCGCTGGAGCCGTCAACCTGGATGTCCACCCAGACGTGAAAGTCCTTGGCTAGTCCCATCAAGTGCGGCCGGCTGGGCAAGTGACCGCCGAACGCACTGCACTTGACGCTCACGCCTGGTGGAAGGCCAACGCCTCGCGCTGCGGTCTCGAGCGCGCTGATCGCGAGTTCCTGGATGCGACGGGCGGAAGCCAGAGTGTCGGCCGTGATCCGCCCGGCGAGCAACTCACCAATCGCGGTCGCAGTCTTGGTCGCTTCCCCTGCGGCCGCTCTCAATCGCTCACTCAGCAGGCCGATCGTGTCCATCACGCACTCTCCGACGAACCTCACGAGCGGAATGGCGTCGCTGCGGTCCGTCGCCTCGAGCGCATCAAGATAGTCGTTCCTTCTGTCGGCAAAGACCACCAGCGGGACGCCGGGGGACCGGTAGAGAAAGACGCTGGCAAGGGTCCGCGCGACTCGACCATTCCCGTCGGGGAAGGGGTGGATTTGGATGAAGGCATAGTGCGCGTATGCGGCTTGGAGAACCGGGTGGGCCGCCTGGAATGCCTCGCTGCGAAGCTCGTTGACCAGGCGTTCCATTTCGATGGGGGTGTCGATCACGGGGGCGTAGTGATGAACGGCACCTGTTGCCGTCGTGGGGTTGTTGGGTTGGGTCTTGTACGCACCTTTGACCAGCTCGCGCTTCTCCCAGTGGGTGTGCCCACCGACTGACACGAGCACCTCGTAGTCTTCCTGGCTCGCACAGGCCACCTCGTGGAGGATGCGGATCCAGGCTTCGGTGAGCGGGACCTTGGTTGTCGCGGCGTCAAGCACCCGCTCAAAGGCCCGCAGCGCGTCTTCGATGGTCCTGGGGACGTGCTCACCTCTTCTCTCCGCTTCGTTCTCCCAGCCGGCCGCCTGCTCAGCGACCGATCTGGTGAAGCCTCGATCCGTGGGATAGAGCCCTTCGATCGCCCCGGTGTCGACCGCTGCCTCGCGTCTGGCGATCTCTAGCGCACGCTCCATCACTTCCGGGGTCGAGGCAGTCTTGGTCTTGGCGAGTTGATCGAAGGAGGCATCCACCGTTGAGGAGTCCCATCCGGAAGCATCCCAGTCACCAAAGGACGAAAACGGCACGTAGGCCCGTGCGTCGCCGGGCCCGGGTTTCGCATCAGCCATGCCACTCAGCCTATGGGTTGGGTCAAGTGAAGCGGTGATTCCACGCGGGTCGACGGTTCGCCGCACGCTCCAGGGTCAATGTCGGCCCGTCCCGGTACAGTGATTCCATGACCGATCCTGGGGACTTTGACCACACCGCCTACCGCGACGAGGTCGTCGAACGATGGGGCTCGGACGCCTACGCCCAGTCGGCCGCCTGGTGGGAGGCCAAGTCACCGAAGGAACAGCTGGCCTGGCGACTCAAGGCTAAGGCGCTGCAACACGCCTGGCGAAGCGCCGCCATCGTCCGCACTGCGCCGGAAAGCTCTGCTGCCCAAGCGCTGGCTGAGCGGCATGTTGCCTGGCTACGATCCATTCCGGGCACGCCAGCGCAGGCGGGCGGGGAGGCGCTCAAGAGCTACGTCAAGGGCCTGGCGCAGATGTACGTCGCGGACGAGCGGTTCGCCGCGAACTACGGCGGGCTCGAGGGCGCAACCTTCGTCGCGAAGGCGCTAGAAACGTACGCTGACCAGCACTTATAACCCCATTGCGCACGATGGCGCCCGGTTGCCTCTAGCGCCACGCCTCCCGCACCCCACGACCTCGCAGGCGACGCTTCTGTCGGACCTCCCCGAGCGCGACACCGCCTCCCGACCTCGTGACCTCGCGGGCTACTCAAAGCACCGCGCCCCCCACCTCACACGTTGAAGCGGAACTCAACGACGTCGCCATCGGCCATCACGTAGTCCTTGCCTTCCAGGCGCGCCTTGCCCGCGGCCCGCGCGGCGACGACCGACCCGCAGGCGACGAGGTCGTCGAAGGGCACGACCTCGGCCTTGATGAATCCGCGCTCGAAATCCGTGTGGATGACACCGGCGGCCTGCGGCGCTGTCCACCCCTTGCGGATGGTCCAGGCGCGCGCCTCCTTGGGGCCGGCCGTCAGGAAAGTCTGCAGGCCAAGGGTGTCGAACCCCACGTGGGCGAGGCGGTCGAGGCCCGGCTCGCTCTGGCCGGCATCCGCGAGGAACTCCGCCGCTTCCTCCGCTGACATGCCCACGAGCTCCGCCTCAAACTTGGCGTCGATAAACACGGCCTGAGCAGGCGCAACCAGGGCCTCCAGTGAGGCGCGCTTCGCCGCGTCGCCCAGCACCTCGTCATCGGCGTTGAAGACGTAGATGAAGGGCTTGGTGGTCATGAGCGTGAGCTCGCGCAGGGGCGTGGGGTCGATCCGCTTGTCCGCCGCTGCCGCCTCAAGGGTGACCCCCTCGTTGAGGATCTCCACCGCTGCGCGCGCCGTTTGGAGCTGGAACTTGTCGCCGCGCCCGATCCTCACGGCCTTCTCGTAGCGCGGGATCGCCCCCTCCAGCGTCTCCAGGTCGGCGAGGATGAGCTCGGTGTTGATCGTCTCAATGTCCTCGGCTGGGTCAATCCGCTCGGAGGAGTGCACGACGTTGGGATCGGAAAAAACCCTAATGACCTGGCAGATCGCGTCCGCCTCGCGGATGTGCGCGAGGAACTTGTTGCCCAGCCCCTCGCCCGTCGAGGCCCCCTTCGCGATCCCCGCGATGTCGACAAACGTCACCGTCGCCGGGATCACCTTGGCCGAATGGAAGATCTCGGCCAGCACGCCCAACCGGCCGTCCGGCAGCGGCGCCGCGCCCACATTCGGCTCGATCGTCGAGAACGCGTAGTTCTCCGCCGGGGCAACGTTCCCGGTCAGAGCGTTGAAGACCGTCGACTTGCCAACATTCGGCAGTCCCACAATTCCAATAGTCAGTGCCACGCTCACCGAGTCTATGACGTCCCTCACCACCGCGCCGACACGGGCTCGGCGCGGTGTGGGGGCGTGTCCGTGGTTCGTGGTTGGGTGGGGGCATGGAGTACTTGATTGGCGCCCTTGTGGGCGCGGCAGTGGGATTCGCGGCGGCGTGGGTGATGGGTGGCTCGCGCGTGAGAGCGGAGCGAGCCGCAGGTCAGGCGGCACTTTCCGCAGCGACGCAAGAGTCCGTCATCGTCCATGAGCGGACGATGACGGAACTTGAGCGTGGTCTGCGCGAGCGCCACACCGTGGAACTCGCCGAGGCGAGCGAGGCGGCGGCTCAGGCGCGTGTGGATGAGGCGGGGGCGGTGGCGGAGGCTAAGCGCCTGGGCGAGGAGAACGCCGAGCTGCGGGAGCAGGCCAGGCGCGACCAGGATGTGCTCAAGGCGTTTGAGCCGGTCAAGGTCAAGATGCGGGAGATCCAGGACCATGTCGCGCGCTTGGAACGCGAGCGGGCCGAGCAGTACGGCAAGCTCGATGAGCAGCTTCGACAGGCGGCGACCACCGATGAGAACCTTCGTCAACAGACTCAGGCGCTGGTCGGAGCGTTGCGCACCACCTCGGCGCGCGGGCAGTGGGGGGAGATCGAGCTTCGACGTGTCTTGGAGATCTCGGGGTTGAACGAGGGGGTCGACTTCCAAGAGCAGGAGTCGTTCAAGTCGACGGCGGATCCGTCGCGGGAGGTCAGGCCCGACGTGACCATTCACCTTCCGGATGGCGGTTACGTGGCGATCGACGCAAAGGTGCCGTTGGCGGCGTTTCTCGAGGCGATCGACCTGGGGAGCGAGGGTACAGCGGAGGAGGAGGGGCGACGCGAGGCCCTGCTCCGGAAGCATGCGCGGGCGTTGCGGACCCACGTGGACACCCTTGCCAAGAGGGAGTATTGGGAGGCGATGCCAATGGCACCGGAGTTCACCGTCCTGTTCCTGCCGTCGGAGAACCTCATGGGCGAGGCGTTTCGGGCTGATGCGACGCTCTTGGAGTATTCGCTGAACTCGAAGGTGGCGTTGGCGACGCCTTCCTCGCTGCTGGCGCTGCTGAAGACGGTTGCGCTGGGCTGGCGGCAGAAGCATCAGTCGGAGGATGCCAAGGAGCTTCTTCGGCTGGGTGAGTCCATCTTTGAGCAGCTCAGCGTCCTGGGGTCGCATGTCGCGAAGATGGGGCGCTCGTTGACGGGGGCCGTGGCTGACTACAACAAGGTCGTCGGTTCGCTGGAGGGGCGGATTCTCCCGTCGGCTCGTCGGTTCCCGGGGTTTGACGAGAAGAAGCTGGAGCCGATTGAAGAACTCGGCGAGGAAAAAGCCCAGGTCAGGCAGCTCACGAAGCCGGAGTTGTTAGCGGGGATTGGCCCGGGGGAGGACGCGTCGGGGGAACGGAGGGTGCCCTTTGAGATTGAGTGACAACTGAAGACGGCGGTGCCGCTCACTTCACGCGGGGAGGGGCGAAGGCGAGGGTTTCCTTGGTGGTGACCACTTCTTCGACCCTCGGAAAGCCTAGGGTGGCTAGGCGGTTGAGGACGTCTGTGACTAGGTGCTCGGGGACGGAGGCGCCGGAGGATAGGCCGATTGTGGTGACTCCGTTGAGCCAGGTTGGGTTGATCTCGGTGGCGTTGTCGATACGGCGGGCTTGGGGGGTGCCGCTTTCGTGGGCAACCTCGACTAGGCGCATGGAGTTTGAGGAGTTGGCTGAGCCGACGACGATGACGAGGTCAGCCTCTTGGGCGATGAGCTTGACCGCGGCTTGGCGGTTCTGAGTCGCGTAGCAGATGTCGTCGCTGGGGGGGTCGGCGAGCGCGGGGAAGCGGGCCCGCAAGGCTGCAACGGTCTTGGCGGCTTCGTCGACGCTGAGGGTGGTTTGGGAGAGCCACACGACCTTGTTGGGGTCGGTGACCTGCACGGTTGCTGCGGCATCGGGGGAGTCAATGACGGTGATCTGGTCGGGAGCTTCTCCCGCGGTGCCTACGACCTCTTCGTGGCCCTCGTGGCCGATGAGCAGGATGGTGCATCCATCGGCGGCGAATCTCACGGCTTCTTTGTGGACCTTGGTGACGAGCGGGCAGGTTGCGTCGATGACGGTGAGTTCACGCGTCTGTGCGGCTTGGCGCACGGAGGGGGAGACGCCGTGGGCGGAGAAGACGACCCTTTCCCCGGGGGGGACCTCGTCGAGGTCCTCAACAAACACCGCGCCGCGCGCCGCGAGGTCGGCTACGACATGTCGGTTGTGGACAATCTGGCCGCGGACGTAGATCGGTGGGCCCCAGCGTTCCAGGGCCTGGTCAACGGCGGCGACCGCCCGGTCTACCCCGGCGCAATACCCGCGCGGAGCGGCGAGGAGAACTCGGCGCGCTTCCGGGTCGGCCGGGGGGGTATCGCGGGTCGCCACCTTGTCATCGTAGGTGGTGTAGGTCAACCTCTCATGAGGTGACGGACTATGGGCGGCGCGGCATGTCATCGTGGGCGGTGCGAGTCGGCCTTTGGCGTGACGCCGACGGGAGCGTCTCGCAGCAGCGTGCCCCAACCTCTGGCAGGGTTGAGGCTGTGAACGCTGAGCCTGCCCCTGCCCGCGGCAAACACCCCGACCACCCCTTCCGGGTTGCCGAGATCGCCTCGAAGCTCGAGGACTGGATCAACAAGCTCGGCGAAGTGTGGGTCGAGGGCCAAATCGTCGACTTGACCAGGCGTGGGACCATGCGCGTTGCCTTCGCGACCCTCCGCGATCCTGAGGTGAACTCGTCACTGGCACTCACCATTCCCGTCACGCTGCTCGACTCTCTGGCGACGCCGCTGGAGGTCGGAAGCCGCGTCATCGTTCATGCCAAGACGACGTTTTGGACTACGCGAGGGTCGCTGCAGCTAAGCGTTCGTGCGATCAAGGCGGTGGGACTGGGGGCTCTTCTCGCCCAGATTGAGGCGCTGCGGGCCAAACTTGCGGCTCAGGGGCTGTTTGACCCCGAGCGGAAGAAGCCGCTGCCGTTCATTCCGCGGGTCGTGGGGCTCGTGACCGGGCGCGACTCGGATGCGAAGAAGGATGTCGTGACGAATGCCCAAAGGCGCTGGCCAGGGGTGGTATTCGAGATTCGGGAGGTCGCCGTCCAGGGGACGCGTTCGGCGGCCGAGGTCACCGCTGCTCTCAAGGAACTCGACGCGCTCGACGAGGTTGACGTCATCGTCATTGCTCGGGGCGGGGGCGGAGTCGAGGACCTGCTGCCGTTCTCGTCGGAGGACCTCCTGCTGGCGGTCGCGGAGGCAAAGACGCCGGTGGTGAGCGCGATTGGGCATGAGGCGGACTGCCCGCTCCTTGACCTCGTCGCCGATGTACGCGCATCGACACCGACGGACGCGGGCAAGCGCGTGGTGCCTGATCTCGAGACGGAGATGAACGTCCTGGTCAACGCCCGTGTGCGACTGACTGGAGCTGTGAAGCGGCGCCTGGCCCGCGAGCAGGATCGCCTTGACCACCTGCGAACTCGTCCCGCGCTGGCGCGGCCCCACAGGATCATCACCGAACGAGAAGCCGACATCAGCGCCGACCGCCTCGCCGCGCGCCGGGCCTTCGCCGCCGCGATCGACCGAGCGAAAGCCGGGGTCGCGGGCCTTGCCGCCACCGTGCGGGCGCTCAGCCCCCAGGCCACGCTTGATCGAGGCTTCGCCGTTGTCACCAGCAAGAACGGGCGCATCATCAAGAGTCCCGGGGACGCGAAGGCTGGCGCGCCTCTAGGGATCCGCCTCGCCAAGGGAACTCTCACCGCCACTGTCACCGCACCCGGCAAGGGGTAGGCGAATCCTGGCTAAGTTGAACATGACACCCTGGCTAAGTTGAACATGCCCCCCTGGCCAAGTTGAACATGCCACCCTGGCTATGTTGAACATGCCCCCCTGGATCTGACACCGCAGCGGGGGCATCCGCCCTCACCTACCGCCGAACGCTAGCGTGGAGGAATGACGAGTCCCCCTTCCCGACTGCGCCGAGCGTTACTCGCGGCCGGGTCGGGCCTCCTCGCGTTGTCCCTCACCCAGGTAGCCCCCGCAACCGCCACCCCCGCAACCCCACCCGTCGTCGCACACCCCGCAACCCAAGCACACCCCGCAACCCAAGCATCCCCCGCAACCCAGGCAACCCTCAACCCCCCCACCCGCGAACCAAAGAGTTTCGGCCAAGGCAAGGTCGTCATCGTCGGAGCTCCCGAGTTCCGCGCGGTCCTCAACGCCGACATCCGCCTCGCCAAGAAATCCCCGAAGCCCGAGCAGACCACCTACCAGTGGTTTCGCGACGCCAAGCCCATCGGGAACGCGACAAACAAGACCTACCGGGTCCGCCCGAACGACGTCGGCACGCGCCTCACGGTGCAAGCTACGCTTCACCGTCGAGACTTCGACCCCAAGACGTTCACCTCAAAGAAATCCAAACGCATCCTCAAAGCTTCCCCACGCATAGACCAAAGATGCCTTGAAGGCTCCGTCCTGTGCGCCGACGTCACTGATCGCAAGCTGCGCTGGGTGGAAAACGGCGAGGTCAGACTGGTCCTCGACGCCCGATTCGCCCGCCCGGGAATGATCAACCGCCTCGGCACCTTCTCCGTCACCTCTAAAGTCAAAGACGGCTACTCGCCAAAGTACCGCCAAGCCATGCCCTTCACTTTGTGCTACTCCAACCCCTACTGCATCCACTACTCCGCCGAGTTCGCCGCCGTCGCCTACGCCGCCCCCCACGGCTCCCACGGCTGCATCAACATCCGCGACCTCGGCTGGCTCGAGTGGCTCTACAACCGAGTCTCCATCGGCACCAAAGTAGTCGTCTACGAGTAACCCCGCGCACGATGACGTCCCCCACCTCCGAGCAAACGTCCACCACCCCACGCCATGATGCGCACGATGACGTCCCCCACCTCAATCCCGGAGTGCGTCCTCCCGCTGGTGGCGCGTGGGCGTTGGCGGGGATTCATGGTTGGCTAGTGTCCATGGCCGATGCACCCGATGCCGACGACGGCACCTCAATCGACAACCTCACCTACGAAGAAGCCCGCGCGCTGCTCGCCGAAGCGGTCGAGAGGCTCGAGTCCGGCGAGGGCACCCTCGAGGAATCGATCGCCGCTTGGGAGGCGGGAGAAGCGTTGGCGACGCGCTGCCAAGCCCTGCTAGACAATGCCCGACAACGCCTTGACCAGGCGATGGACGCCATCGGCCGCAATGGTGCCGAGGGTGACCCCGAACCCACGACCACCCACGAGAACGAGTGAGGAACCCATGACCGCTGCAACTGCCCTTGTCCTCGGCGAGGCGCTGATCGACATTGTCCGCAAAGGCACCCACGAGGCCGAGCATCCGGGCGGGAGTCCGATGAACGTGGCCGTGGGCCTAGCGCGCCTGAACATCCCGACCACCCTGGCGACCTGGTTCGGCAAGGACGACCGCGGCGCGGCCATCCGCAAGCACCTGGCCGGGTCGGATGTGCACCTGGTTCCGGGGTCGGACGCCGCCCTGCGCACCCCGACCGCGATCGCGACCATCGACGACGCCGGCGTAGCCGAATACACCTTTGACCTGGCATGGGAGCTGCCGCCCGTGCCGCGCTGGCTGCACCCGACCGTGGTCCACACCGGTTCGATCGCCGCCGTCCTCGAGCCCGGCGGCACATCCGTGCTCGAGGCGATCCGTGCCCACGCCGCCAGTGCCACCATCACCTACGACCCGAACATGCGCCCACAAATCATGGGCTCGGATGCCCGCGTGAACGAGCGCGTCCTCGAACTGTGCTCACTTGCCGACGTCGTCAAGGTCTCCGACGCTGACCTCATGGCCCTGGAGCCCGGCGGCGACATTATGGATCTCGCGCGGCGGGTGCTGGCGCTCGGACCGGGAATCGTGATCGTCACCCTAGGCGCCGAGGGCGCAGTGGGCATGACCTGCGAAGGCCATGTCGTGGAGGTACCCGAGCCCCCCGCCGTCGTGGTGGACACCGTAGGGGCCGGAGACTCCTTCATGTCCGGCCTGATCTGGGCAATGTCCCAAGCCAACCTCCTAGGCCCAGAGCGTAGGGCCGCCCTCCGCGCCATCTCCGCCGACCTGTTGCGCGAGCTCCTAGACACCTCCAGCCGAATAGCCGGAGTAACCGTCTCCCGAGCCGGCGCCAACCCCCCCTGGCTAGCCGAGCTGGGATAGCGCTGCGCCCAGGCGGCGCTACGACACCTCCACAGGGACCGTGGAGGCAACCTTGTCTCCGGTACCCAGCTGACCGAAGTCGTTGGCCCCCCAGCACCAGGCCGACCCGTCCGTCTTGACCGCGCAGGTGTGCCGCGCGCCCGCAGATACCCCGGTCCAGCTCCCCGGAATCTCCGTCCAGTTGAGGGCGGCGAGCTTGGTGCCGTTTCCGATCTGGCCATATCCGTTCTCCCCCACACACCCCAGGGTCCTCGTGGCGAGCCGCACCCCGCAGGTGTGGTCGCCCCCGGCGGTCAAGTCCGCCCAGACCCCCGTCGTGGCCATCGGATACGAGCCACCCGGGTAGGCGATGATGCTGCCGGTCCCCAGGGCACCGATGTTGCCCCGACCCCAACAGCTCGCGCTCCCATCCGAGCGCAATGCGCAGGTGTGGTTCCCCCCAGCCGACACACGCGAAAACACCGACAACCCCAACACATGCACCGGAGTGGTGACTGGGGTGTCCGACATGCTGCCGATCCCGATCGCACCCCAGGTGTTCCAACCCCAGCACCAGGCGGCCCCGCCCGACCGGATCCCGCAGGCATGGTAGCCACCAGCAGAAACGCTCTCCCAGGCCTCCGATAACGATAGATCAACCGGGACCGCAGAGTTGGTCGTGGTGCCGTTTCCCAGCCGCCCGTAGGCGTTGTATCCCCAACACCAGGCGGTTGCGTTCACGTCGACCCCGCAGGTGAATGAGTTTCCTGCGCTAAGGCTGATCCACTCCCCGGTCACCTGCACCGGAACCGACGAGTTGGTCGACAACCCATCCCCCAGCGCGCCCGCTAGTCCGCCGCCCCAACACCAGGCCGATTTGTCGGGCCTCAACCCGCAGGTGTGGCTCGCGCCGACCGTCAAGCTCGCCCATGTCCCGCCTCCCGAGACCCGGACCGGGACCAAGGAGTCGGCCTCCTCGCCATTGCCCAGCTCACCCAACGCTCCACCTCCCCAGCACCAGGCCGACCCATCCCTGCGGATCCCGCAGGTGTGATTCCAATAGCCCGCGGTCACGCTCGCCCACAGCTCCGACTCCGGGGTGGTGGGGGTCGGGGTTGGGGTGAGGGTGGTTGGGGTCGTCGGTGTCAGGGTGGTGGGAGTGGTGGGGGTGGTGGGGATCGGCGGTGTCGGGGCGGGAGGGGTGGGGTTCGCCGTCGGCTTCGGCGGCGTCGGCGGGGTCGCCGATGCGCTCGCGCCCAGCGGCGGCGCTGTCGGCACCACCACCACCGTCATCTTCCGCACCTTCGAGACCAACGCCCCCAACTTCCTCGCCTTCTTCCCCACCAGATACGTCCCCTTCTTGGCCACCACCCGCACGTCGTACGTCCCCGCCGCACCCGGCGCTTTGCCAGTCAAGACATAGGCGCCCTTGGACGATGACTTGCCTTTCGCCATCGTGCGCCACTTCCCACCCGACTTGACCTGCAACGTTACCGGGCGCTTCACCTTGGTCCCGAGCTTGCCCTTGGCCGTGACCATCTGCCCCACCGTCGGCTTGGCCGGGCTCAGCTTCGGTGCCGTCGGCGCCCTGGTGGCCGTGACCACCTGCCCCACCGTCGGCTTGCCCGAGGTCAGCCCCGGTGCCGTCGGCGCCCTGGCCGCCAACACCGACACCGGCAGCGCGACCACGCACGCCAACGCCAACGCCAGCGATGCCACCCCCAGCCCACCCCGTCGCGGCTTGTTCATCGCTGTCGCCTCGCTGCTCGACATGCCCCACACCCTTCGTCGTACGACCAGAAGCACCCGCACCCCCGGCCCGCGTGTCTCGCGTTCGCCACCCAGTATCGCCCGCCAAACCGGGCACGCGCAACCCCTTCCGCCCACCCCTGCGCACGATGGCAGACCCTGGGTTGGGTGGGTCGAAGGGTCCCGACAGCCTCACCCCCCGCGCCGTGCCACCGAGTGTGGTCGCATAGTAGTCTCCACAGTGCTCGTCAGTACCTAAAGGGAACTGCGACTGACCACGCTATCAGCCAGCAGGTCCCCGACATCAGGGCCACCGACACCGAGAGGATGGCCAACCCGACAAACCCCCGAGTGATGGCAGGAGCATGGAGATGACCCAGGAACCAGACAAGACAGCAGACATCGCACCCCTGACCTACCCGACTTGCTCCGCGAAGTGGATCGCCCCGATTGACCCCACCTCAAACCGCGAACTGTTCGACTACCTCGATTATCTCGACGCCACTGCCCCGCCGTCACCGTCCGAGCCTTACACGCGGGAGTAGCGCTGCCGTGCCGCCTCGCCCGTGGTGCCAATGGCCTCGCCGATCACCCGCCACGATGTCTCTTGCTCGCGCGCCTCGGTGACAGCCGCCGCCAGATCGCGTTCGGCAGCGTCGCGCTTCCAGGCTGCGAGCTGGACGGCCATGACCGGAGGCAGCGGCGCGTCGAAGTCTTCGGGCTTGGGGTCGTAGTTCTCGAACCTATCGGCCAACTCGTCCGCCCGAGCTGCCAATTCGGAAACAGAGCGCCGCGTCACTTTCGTCCCCGCTCTCGGTCAAGGTTCACGTCCACCCAGCAAGGTTACTTGCTGGCAAGCTTACTTGCCAACCCTACTCTCGGGTCCTCCTGGCGAGGCCGGGTCTCTGCCGTCGACACACCTCGCCTCACTTCACATAACCGGAAGACATCTCCCACTCATAGGAAACGTCAAGTGCGCCGCGCCCGGGAGAGTTCCCCACCCAGCGCAAGGGCCGCCATCGTCCGTGGGTTGAAAGTGAGCTACTGCGTGAGGACGTCCGGCAGGGCGAAGGTGGCGTAGAGCGGGAGGTTGAGGAGGGTGTCGTCCACCCCGGTGTTCTTGGCGCTGAGGCGGAGCGCGCGGGTTGGGGCGAAGCGTTTGCGGTAGCTCTCCAGGCTGCGGGAGCGGGTGTGCTCGCCGGACTTGACCTCCAGGGGTATGACGTTCATGGTCTGGTCGACGAGGAGGAAGTCGACCTCGGCCAGGTTGCCGCTGGACCAGTATTGGGAGTCGATTCCGGCGGCGACGAGCGCCTGCTTGACGTAGTTCTCCACGATGCCGCCGCGAAAGGCGGGCGAGATCTGACCATAGCCGGCCTCGCTGCAAAAGACCTGGGGGGCAACGCCGAGCTGGGCGGACAAAATGCCGACGTCGAAGAGGTAGGCCTTGAAGAAGGTGCCGCCGTTGCGGGGGCGCAGGGGGGCGGCGGGGGTTTCGGTTTGGTGGTGGCAATGCAGCAGGCCGGCGGCTTCCAGCCAGGCGAAGCTCGTCTCGTATTGGTGGAAGCGGGCTCCCTTGCGCACCTCGGAGAGGATGAACTTGCGGCTGGTCTCGCGGGCGAGTTGGTGAGGGGCGGAGTCCCAGATCAGACGGGTGCGGACGGCGTCGGGCGGGGTGGCGTACAGGGCCATGTCGGCGACGTAGAGGGTGGCAAGGTCGCGTTGGATCCGGCGGACTTCGGCCCAGTCTTGGGTTTCGGCGAAGGTGGCGACCGCGCGGGGGAGGCCGCCGAGCATGAGGTATTGCCTGAGCCAACGCATGGCGTCATCGTGCGCTGGGAACGGGGTGTGCTGGGTGGCGCTGGCGCGGATTCCGTCGGCTTGGAGGTGCTTGCCCAGCGCCCAGAGATATTCCTCAAAGTCGAGCGGGTGCATGTGCACGATGTCAACCTTGCCAACCGGGAACGTGTACGGATCCTCGCGCCGGACGGACACGCCAAAGAGACTGCCCGTGGCGAGAATGGCGTACTCGGGAGCCCGCTCCGCGAAGTACTTCAGCGAGGTCAGAGCGGGCGGGCACAGCTGGATCTCGTCGAAAATCAGGAGAGTCTGGCCGGGGGTCACCTCGGTCCCAGTCAAGTAGGCAATGTCCTGGACGATGGCGCCCGGCTCAATTCGCCCGTCAAACACCGGCCGTAGCCGGGCAAGATCAGTCTGGAAGTTGAGCGTGACGGTCTCAGCGAAGTGCCGCTGGCCGAACCGCTCGGCCGTGAAAGTCTTGCCGACCTGGCGCGCGCCGAGGAGCAACAGAGGCTGGCGCTGCGGCCGGTCCCTCCAGGCCAGAAGCTCGGCCTCAACCTTGCGTTCCATCTCCATGGACGCCGAGCCTACACGATTAGGTGGATATTTGTGTGCTTCGACTACACAAATATCCGGCTAGATGGTCGTCTGCTAGCCTCCGAAGTGCTTGCCAACACCGAAAGGGAACCCGCAGGTCGACTCCGCATCGTGTAGGCTACCTGACACCCACCCGGTCCTCCACGCGAGGCCGGGTCTTTCTTTGTCCACCCCCGACGTGGCCGCCCGCGGTCCCTCGGTGACATTTCCCCCTGGCATGCGCAACGATGGAGTCTATGACCAACCCTGATCCCACCGCTTTCCGCATTGAGCACGACACCATGGGGGAGGTTCGCGTTCCTGCCGACGCTCTCTACCGCGCCCAGACTCAGCGCGCTGTGGAGAATTTCCCCATCTCAGGACGCGGACTCGAGTCCGCTCACATCGCCGCGCTTGCCCAGATCAAGAAGGCCGCCGCCCGGGCCAATGCCGAGCTGGGCGTCCTCGACCAGGACGTTGCCGACGCGATCGTCTGGGCCGCCGACCAGGTCGCCGCCGGCAAGTACGACGCCCACTTCCCCGTGGACGTCTACCAAACCGGCTCCGGCACCTCCTCCAACATGAACACCAACGAGGTCATCGCCACGCTCGCGACCCGCCACCTCGGCAAAGACGTCCACCCGAACGACCACGTCAACGCCTCCCAATCCTCCAACGACGTCTTCCCCACCTCCGTTCACGTCGCGGTGAGTTCCGCCATCGTCCATGATTTGCGTCCGGGGCTGGTGCTCCTCGCCGCATCGCTCCATACCAAGGCGACCCAGTGGGACCAAATAGTCAAGGCCGGCCGCACGCACCTCATGGACGCAACCCCCGTCACGCTCGGCCAGGAGTTCTCAGGCTACGAGGCGGCTGTCCGCTACGGGATCGAACGGGTCGACGCCGCGCTCCCCAGAGCCGCAGAAGTCCCACTCGGCGGGACAGCGGTTGGCACCGGGATCAACACTCCGCCCGGCTTCCCCCAGCGGGTCATCGCGCTCCTTGCGCAGGACACCGGACTCCCCCTCACCGAAGCCCGCAACCACTTCGAGGCCCAATCAGCGCGCGACGGCCTGGTCGAGATGTCCGGCGAACTCAAGGTCATCGCTGTCTCGCTCATCAAGATCTGCAATGACCTGCGGTGGATGGGCTCGGGCCCCAACACGGGCCTGGGCGAGATCCTCCTCCCGGACCTCCAGCCCGGCTCCTCGATCATGCCCGGCAAAGTCAACCCTGTCATCCCCGAGGCCGTCCTCCAGGTCTGCTCGCGCGTCATCGGGAACGACACCGCCGTCACCTGGGGTGGCGCCTCGGGATTCTTCGAGCTCAACGTGCAGGTCCCGCTCATGGCCGCCTGCCTGCTGGAGTCCATCCGCCTGCTTGCCGCCGCCGCAAGACTCCTCGCCGCCAAGACCATCGACGGCCTCGAAGCCAACGCTGACCGCTGCCGCCAACTCGCCGAATCCTCGCCCTCCATCGTCACGCCGCTGAACCGCGTGATCGGCTACGAAGCTGCCGCCAAGATCGCCAAACACGCCGTAGCGCGCACCATGACGGTCCGCGACGCCGTCATCGACCTCGGCTTCGTGGAACGCGGCGAGATCACGGAGGCGCAGTTGGACGCAGCCCTGGACGTGCTGCCGATGACCCGCCCGCCGCAGTAGCCCCACCCATCGAGTGCGAGGAATCCGACAATTGGGCACGCTGTCATGGGCTCCCAATTGTCGGATTCCTCGCACTCGGCGAGGTGGGGGTTCTCCGGGCGGGTCGCACCTGCCAGCGACAACGCTGTGTGCCGTCAGCGCGGCTCTGGACTCAGCGCGTCGCGGTGATCCAGACAGCTAGAACGTGGCACGTAAAAGCTGCAACCGTGCAGGCGTGGAAGATTTCGTGGAAGCCGAACCAGCGGGGCCAGGGGTTGGGGCGTTTCAGCGCGTAGACAATGGCGCCGCCGGTGTAGGCAACGCCGCCGGCGAGCACCAGCCAGACCACCACGGGTCCGGCGTTGCGCCAGAACTGAGGTAGGAACCAGATCGCCACCCATCCCAGGGCGATGTAGATCGGGACATAGGACCAGCGGGGGGCGTTGAGCCAGATCATGCGGACGCCGATCGCCGCCCCAGCGCCTCCCCAGACGCAGGCCAGCAGGACAATTGCGGTGGTCTTCGGCAGAGCCAACACGCTGAGCGGCGTGTAGGTGCCGGCCGTGATGAGGGCGATGTTCGAGTGGTCGAGCCGCCGCAGCACGCCGCTGACCCTCGTCGACCACGAGCCGAGGTGGTAAATCCCGGAGCAGGCAAACAGCAGGATCGCGGTCGCAACAAACACCGCGCAGCTCGCCTTGGCCGCCGCCCCGCGGGCCACGACAATGAGGACCACGCCCGCGGCGATCGTCGCCGGGAGCATGCCGGCGTGCAGCCAACCTCGCAGGCGCGGCTTTGGGGCGGCCAGCCCACGTGAGGCCACGTTTTCCCTGATGGGAGGTAGTGCTTGCGCGTCTAGTGTCACGCGGGACTCTCGCTTCCCGCCGCGCACTGGTGGAGGATCTCGTCGTGGGTATGGCATGGGACTTCTTCCACGTCCGACCCTCCACCTGCGCGGCCACCGTTCTTACGGTTCCGTAACCTACGTTACCGTAACCCGCCCCCAAGCGCGAGTCCCCGACAGCGGTGTGTTTGCCGACAGCGATGGCCTCGCCGACCCGACCACCCTCCCGGGCGCCACGCGCCACTTAAGGCGTGGGCCGTCATCGTGCGCAGGTTGCTGAGCGGTAGGGTCGGGGGGTTGGACCGCCGCGATCCGAGCCCGAAGGAAGCGAAACGATGCGCTTGCCCGCGCCTGCTTACCGCCTGTATGAGGCGCGCTTGGCGGCAGCGCTGCCCAAGGAGGCGATTCCCGCCCACGTGGGCGTCATCCTCGACGGCAACCGGCGGTGGGCGCGCGCGGCGGGGTCGCGGGCGTCGGTCGGGCACAAGCGCGGCGCCGACAAGGTCGCCGAGTTCCTCGGCTGGGCGCAGGACATCGGGGTTGAGCTGGTCACGCTGTGGATGCTCTCGACGGACAACCTCGCCCGCGAGCCGGGGGAAGTCGCCGAGCTCGTCGCCATTATCGAAGAGGCCGTCGCCTCCCTAGCCGCAGATGGACGATGGCGGATCCGGATCGTTGGCGCTCCCGACCTCCTCCCCTTAGCGACGACGGAGCGGTTGCGGGAAGCCGAGGAGCGCACAACCGCAGCTCAGGGCATGGGAGTGAACGTCGCCATCGGCTACGGCGGGCGGCGCGAGATCGCCGACGCGGTCAAGGCGCTGCTGCTCGAGCAGGCGGCGGCGGGAGCGAGTCTGGAGCGCGTGGCCGAGGAGTTCGATGTCGAGCACATCGCTGAGCATCTCTACACGGCGGGGCAGCCGGACCCGGACTTGGTGATCAGGACCTCAGGCGAGCAGAGACTCTCGGGGTTCCTGCTGTGGCAATCGGTGCACTCGGAGTTCTACTTCTGCGAGGCGTACTGGCCGGCCTTCCGCAGGGTCGATTTCCTCAGGGCGATGAGGAGTTTCGCCGCCCGCGAGCGCCGCCGGGGACGGTAGCCCCACTTATCGCAGGCCAGCGAACAGATCATCCTCCGGGAAGGTCACGGGCACGGTCGAGTGTGCCAGCTCGAACTCCTCCCACGGCCACACCTCGCGCTCCAGGTCACGAGGCGCCGCGAAGAACCACCCCGCGGGATCAACCTGCGTCGCATGGGCCCGCAAAGCCGCATCGCGCCGGGCGAAGTAGTCCCCCGCTTCCACCCGAGTCGTCACCGGCGCCGCCCGATGAACCCGCGTCGATTCCCGCGCCAGCCACTCAGCGAAGGGCGAGTCCTCCCCCGCAGACTCCGCCGCCGCATGCAGAGCCAGGATCCGCTCGCGCGAGAACGCCCGGTCGTAGTAGACCTTCGGCACCGCCCAAGCAGCCCCACCCGACACAGACCCAGCCCCACCCAACACAGCATCCGGATCCCCCGCCTGGAACACCGCCTCGATCGAAACATGATGCGTCTGCAGGTGATCTGGATGCGGGTAGCCACCATCCGGGTCGTAGGTCGTCAACACATGAGGCCGAAACTCGCGGATGATCGCCGCGAGCGTCCGCGCCGCGACCCCCGGATCCAGCGATGCGAAGCACCCCTCCGGCAGCGGCGGCGGCGGATCCCCCTGCGGATAGCCCGAATCAACAAATCCCGCCCACCGGTGCTCCACTCCCAGCGCCGCAGCTGCGGCCTCCATCTCCAAGCGCCGCACATCCACCAGGTCCGCGCCTTCCTCCAGGACGACCCCCGGATTCAGCACGTCGCCTCGTTCCCCGCCCGTCATCGTGACGACGAGCACGCGGGCCCCCTGAGCTGCATACTTTGCCATGGTCGCCGCACCCTTCGACGCCTCGTCGTCCGGGTGGGCATGGACCGCCATCAACCGCAGTCCCGCCGCAGAATGCTCCATCGCGTTCACAGCGCTGTCCTTTCTCGCATCAAAGAAGGAGCGCGCCACGCCCCTCCTGGGACCAACCTGGGCGCAACACGCGACTTAGGCCCGCTGCGCTCCACAACTCGGTGGGCGGCGCGGGCCGGGTCAACTGTAACCCGACTTGCCTCCCCGCCCACACCGCCGCAGGTCGGTACAATGTCAGCATTGCCGCGTGCAGGGCATCGGGCCCCGCGCGGTTTTCCATTAGCCCACCAGTCCGCCAAAGGAGGAATACGACGTGGCTGACCAGGCAACTTGGCTTACCCCCCAGGCGCACGAGCGCCTGACCGCAGAACTCGCGCACCTTCTCAGTGACGGAAGGGCCGGCATCGTGCGCAGGATTGAGGCGGCGCGGTCGGAAGGCGACTTGCGCGAAAACGGCGGCTACCACGCCGCGCGCGAAGAGCAGGCGAAGATGGAGGGCCGGATCGCCCAACTCAAGGCCTTGCTCGCAAACGCGCAGGTCGGAGAGGTGCCGCCGGACGCAACGACCGTGGTCCCGGGCGTCGTCGTCAGCGCGACGATGGCCGGGCGCGCGCGCAAGTTCCTCATTGGCTCGCGCGAGGCAGCCGGCACCACTGACCTCGACGTCTTCTCCGAGCGTTCCCCTCTCGGCGTAGCGATCCTCGGCGCGTCGCCCGGCGAGACCCGCACCTTCACCGCCCCCAGCGGCAAGGAAGTCAGCGTCGCCATCGAGTCCGTCGAGCCCTTCACCGCCTGATAGTCGCACGATGACGGAGCCTCACCCTCCCGCGAACACGCCAGAGTTGTCGCACGATGGCGGACCTTCGCCTTTGGAGCGTGCGTCGGCTTGGGCGCGGGGGGACGCGGGCGAGTCTGCGGGTGGTCGCGGGCATCGGGAAGCGCAAGTCGAGCTCATTTTGGCGTCGGCGTCCCCGGCGCGACTGGCAACGCTGCATGCTGCGGGGATCAGGGCGAAAGTGCTGGTCTCGAGCGTCGATGAGGACGCCGCGTTGGCTCGGGCGATGGAGGCTGCTCCCGGGATGGGGGCGGCTGAGCAAGTGCTGGTGTTGGCGCGTGCGAAAGCTGAGGATGTGGCGCGGCGCGTTGGGGGGGCCGACGCGGGCGCAGGTACGGCGGGTACGGCGGGTACGGCGGGTCGGGTGCTGGTGCTTGGGTGCGATTCGATGCTGGACCTGGATGGTGAGGTGGTGGGCAAGCCGCGGGATGACGAGGAGGCGCGGCGGCGAATCCAGAAGCGGTCGGGACGAAAGGCAGTGCTCCACACGGGACACTGGCTCGTTGACTTAGACGAGGCAGGGGATGAGGGCGAGGACGCACTTTCCCCGGGTCCCTGGGATTCGCCGATTGTCGGCGAGGGACGGGGAGTGGGGGCGACGTCATCGTGCACAGTGCACTTTGGGGAGCTGTCGGATGGCGAGATCGACGCATACGTCGCGACTGGCGAGCCGCTCGCCGTGGCCGGCGCATTCACGATCGACGGGTTCGGGGGGCCGTTCATCCGCGGCGTGGAAGGCGACCACCACGGGGTCGTGGGGCTAAGTCTGCCTCTGCTGCGCGTGCTACTGGCCCAGGTGGGAGTGGCCATACCAGCGCTCTGGTAGGCCGCCACCTGGGCCAAGCAGCGTCAGTCTTCGTCGGAGGGTTCGGTGCTGGGGGCCTCGTCGGGGGGCGAGGGGGCAGAAGCATCAGGGTCTTCCTCAGGTGGTGAATCGTCGGGCGCCTTCGCGGCTCGGGTCTTTCGGGCCGGGATGCGCTTGCGAAGCACCAGCGTGGCCGGGACCGCGATGATCGTGATCGGGATCAGCCACGGGAGGAGGGTGCCGACGGCGGCGAGCAGGCCACCACCGAAATCGAGGAAGGCTGTCCAGCCGCTCTTCAACCCGGAGAGGAATCCGCTGGATTCTTCCTCCCTCACGTTCTTCTTTGGCTCTTCCTTCTTCTTCTTCGTGGTCACCTCGACGTCGATGGGCGCAGTCTGAACTCGACGGGACAGGCTGGCCTTGCGAGCCAGGAGCGATTCAAGCTCGGCCTGCCGACGGGTCAACTCCGCCTCCACCTGGGCAATGTCCTTGATCGTTCCGGTCTTTGACATCAGGTCTCGGACACGCTCGATGGAATCGCGCATGGTCTGCACCCGAGAGTTCACGTCAACCACTTGATCGGTCACGTCGGCCGATTCGATCTTGAGTTCCACCACGTCGCCGAGGTCTGTGATCCTCCTCAACGCTTCATCGAGCGCGTCGGGGGACACGACGACCTCGACGCGTGCCCAGCCGCGGTCTGACTCCTCGGTCGGCAGGGTTTGCTTCTCGTTGGCGATCATCCCCCCCAGTTCGAAGGCGAGATTGTGGAGCTTGCTGGAGGTCTCCGCCACATCCTCGACCACGAGCGAGACCGCTGCGGTGCGGGCGATCTTCCGCTCTGCGTCCAGCGCGCCCCAACTGGAGTCCGACTCCTTCGAGTAGAAGGCGCCGTCGTCGGAAGCCGACTCCCAGGTTTCGTCGTTGGGTGCCGCTGGTTCCTCGGCCTCCCAGGCATCGTTGGGAGGTGGTTCTTCCAACCAGTCTTCGGCGGGAGCTTCGTCTGCTGCCGCATAGGCGGGTTCCTCCCCGACGTATTCTTCACCGCTCTTCGCCGCCGAACAGCCCGACAGCAGCGACAGCCCAACGACCACGCCGACGGCGCCGGCGAGGAGGATGTTGAGTCGACGAAAACGGTTCATTTTGCGTGTCCTTTCCTTGAGGTCCGTCTGCGCCGGAACGGCGCGTTTACTGTGGTCAACACGCTATCGGGCCAAACCTGACAGCGGATTACGGATCAGCATCGTTTCGGCGCCAATTCAGCATCGTTTCGGCGTCGTTTCCATAACGCCCCGCCCCGCCACCCCACCTCTTCGCCCCACCCCACCCCCCACCCCCACCCACAAACTTCGGAGTGCTCTGCCAGGTTATCTCCGCATCTTACCCAGGTAGAGCCGTCCCACGTGCCTATCACGCTATGTCGCCCCCCGCCCCGCCACGCCCCCCCCCCCAACACCCGCCCCCCTCCCCCAGCCACAAACTTCGGAGTGCTCTGCCAG
>WQYN01000028.1 GCA_009781225.1 Micrococcales bacterium
CCGCCCCGCTCCCTCCACACCCCCGCCCCCCGATCACCAACTGGGGAGTGGTTTCGTTCAAAAAGCCCCCACCAAATTCAACGAGACCACTCCCCAGTCGGGAAGGAGCCGCGCCTCCGGCGCTGCGTCAGTGGGCTTTTAGGAGGAAGGGGCGGGAGTCGGCGGGGCGGGCTAGGGCCTTGGTGGGGGCCGAGGGGCGGAAGGTCGCGGTGACAGGGAAGATGCCCTTCTTGCGCAGCTTGGGGAGGCGGACCTTGATGTGGCCGTACTTCGAGGCGGTGACCTTCTTGAAAAGCTTCTTCTTCCCAACTCGGACGATCAGCTTGCCAACCGGCTGCTTGGTGCCGTGGACGGTCACCGTGATCCGGGCATGGGGACGAGACTTGCGCGCCACCTTCTTCTTCGAGACCGCGACCTTGACCTTGGGGACAGCCTTGGCGACCGAGCGGGTCCACTCCGACTTCGCCTTGCCCACCAACCCACCGACCTGCGCGCGCACCCTGACCTGGAGGCGAGTACCGACATCGTCCTGGGTGAGGGTGTAGGTCACGCCGGTGGCCCCGGGAATCGCCTCACCCCGACGAAGCCACTGGTAGGAGAAGGTCGCGCCGGGGAGACTCCATTCCCCGGGCGTGGCAGACAGCTGAAAGCCGTACCGCGCCACACCATTGATCGTCGGGAGCAGGACCGCCTCGAGGGTCGGACCCGACGCCCCCACCTCGTCCTCTGTCGCCGACGCGGACACAGCCACTCCCGGAACAGCCAGGCCCATGGTCACGGCCTACACCGCACCGCGCAGCCAACGTGAGCTGCACCACTGCGACGCTGGAACCTGATCTGCCACCACAAACCTCCTCGGAAACACCGGGGGACAAAAGGGCGCACTTGCATGGGGTTGCCCTCCGTCGGATTCTAAGTCCCGGACTCGCAATCACGGTGGAGGACGCCCGGCGCTTCCAGCATGAGCGGCGAGCCGACGCCCCGGGACTACAGCGACACGCCGAGCAGAGCGCTGATGGCATCAACGACGAGCCGGGCGGATGAGCCGTCGGTATCGCCCTCACCTAGGAATCCATCCACGGCAGCCAGGGCCGAAGGGGCATCAAGGTCGAGCGCAAGTGCTCTCCGCATGCGCTCGACCACGAGGTACGCCCGGGGACTCTCTTCCTTTGCCGCGGCGATTTCTCCGGCACCCCGCGCCGCACCGCCTGACACCTGACCGTCCGGCCCCCCACCACCCGACACCCGACCACCCGACACCCCACGCGCCTCGTGGCCCAACCCCTCCCGCCATCGCGCCAGCCGAGCCTGGGCAGCAAGGAGCAGGTCGTCGCTCCAGTCCCGGTCCGCCCGGTAGTGCTCGGACAGCAGCGCGAGCCGGATTGCCGCGGGCTCAACTCCCGAGTCGATGAGTCCGCGCACCAACACGAGGTTCCCCAAGGACTTCGACATCTTCTCGCCGCCCAGACTGATGAGCCCGGCGTGGACCTGCGCCCCCACCACGTCCGCACCACCCCTCGTCCCCGCGAGACACCTCATGTGCGAGGTCGACATCTCGTGGTGGGGAAAGAGTAGGTCCGCTCCCCCACCTTGCACATCCACCGGCACTCCGCAGCAACCATGGACGATGACGGCGCATTCGATGTGCCAGCCCGGTCGCCCGGGTCCCAAGGGGCTTTGCCAGGACGGCTCGCCCGGTCGGGCAGCGCGCCACAGGAGGGGGTCGAGTGAGTCCCGCTTTCCCGGCCGGTCGGGGTCCCCACCACGCTCGGCAAAGAGCGAGAGCATCACGCCCCGATCAAACCCCGCCACCTCACCAAAGCGCGGGTCACAGGACAGATCCGCGTACACATCCCCCTCGCAGCACCCCACACCACCCACACCCGCGCCAACCTCACCACATCCCGCACCACGAGCCGAATCCGCATCCGCCTCCCCACCCACACCCCGCGCGCCCACACCAACCTCACCACATCCCGCGCCACGAGCCGAATCCGCATCCCCCGCCCGACCCACACCCCGCGCGCCCACCCCACCCACACCCCGCCCACCCGCACCAACCCCACCAACCCGAGGACCGTCATCGTGCGCCGCGAGAGGGACGCGATACGCCTGCCCGGCCTCTTCCATGGTGGCGACGGCGCGGACGATGGCGGGGATTTGCTCTTCGACGCCGCGGTACCAGGTCGGCGGTACGACAGACAGCGCCTCCATGTCGCGGCGGTAGAGCTCGATCTGCGAGGCCGCAAGCTCGCGCCAGTCCTGCCCTGTGGACGCGGCCCGCTCGAGCAGCGGGTCGTCGACCTCCGTGACGCACTGGGCGTACCGCACGACGCGGCCCGCATCAAGCCAAGCGCGCACCAACAGGTCAAACGCAATGTACGTCGCCGCGTGTCCTAGGTGCGTGGCATCGTATGGCGTGATGCCGCAGACGAAGAGCGTTGCGTCATCGTGCGCAGGACGAGCGGAAGGAACGTAGGAGGAGGTGACGGTATCCCAGACCACAGGAATAGTGCCCTGACCAGGCAAGGAAGGAAGGTCGGGACAGTGCCAGGAGCGCATGGGCGGCGGGCCTAGCCCACGACGGAGGCAGCGACCGCGGCGACATCGGCGACGTCGGCAACGGGAGAGAGCACGCGGAGCACAAGCAGGACAAGGATGACCAGGCCCAACGCCACCCGGTAGTAGACAAACACTTGATAGGAGGCCACCGAGACCAACTTGAGGAAACCGATGACCACGAGGTATCCGACGACAAACGCGACGATCGTGGCGACGAGAGTCGGCCCGAAGCCAGGGAACGTCGCGGTCTTGTCGCCGACCGCGCGGACAAGTTCATAGAGGCCAGAGCCGAAAATGGCGGGCATCGCCAGGAGGAAGGCGTAGCGGGCGGCGGCCTCGCGCGTGTATCCCATGAGCATGCCGGCCGTGATGGTTCCACCGGAGCGGGAGACACCGGGGATGAGGGCGAGCGCCTGGGCAAAGCCGTAGATGATGCCGTCGCGCACGCCGAGATCCGTCAGCGACTTGCGCTGGCGGCCCACCTTGTCGGCAAGGCCGAGCAGGAGGCCAAAGCCGATGAGCGAGGCAGCGACCAGGTACAAGCTGCGAACCCGCGTCTCGATCGTGTCGGTGAAGACCAGTCCAAGGATCACGACGGGAAGGGTGCCGATGATGATGAGCCAGCCCATGCCGCCGTCGGGGTTGGGGTCGGACTTCGCGACGCCTCGCCACCATCCGCGGGCGATGCGGACCACCTCGCGGCGGAAGTAGAGCAGGACAGCGAGCCCCGTGCCGATTTGGATGATCGCGGTGAAGGCAGCGCCGGGGTCGGCAGCCGGCCCCCACAGCTCCCCCATGATCCGCAGGTGCGCGGAGGAGGAGATCGGGAGGAACTCGGTCAGCCCCTGCACAAGACCGAATACCATCGCCTGCCACAGACTCACCCCGGCAATCTACCCGACATCCGCGCCAAAGCATCCTAGGGTCGTCGGCGTGGACTATCGCGCCGCCGGGCGGACCGGCTTGCAGGTTTCCAGCCTAGGACTGGGGACGATGACGTGGGGTCGGGACACCGAGGACCACGACGCCACCGAGCAGCTCGCCGACTTCGCCGAGGCCGGAGGGACCTTGGTCGACACGGCAGCGTCCTACGGTGATGGTGCCTCAGAGGAGCTGCTGGGACGGTTGCTGGGCGAGGTTGCCGACCGTGATGACCTGGTCATCGCTACCAAGTCAGGGGTGCGGCTGCGCGCCGGGGCCTCGCGGGCTGATGCCTCGCGTGGGAACCTCCTAGCAGCGCTCGACGGTTCGTTGACGCGACTGAACACCGACTACGTCGACCTGTGGATGGTCCAAACCCCCGACCCGGCGACCCCTCTGGATGAAACCCTCGACGCCTTGACCCGGGCGGTTGACGCCGGCAAGGCCCGGTATGTCGGCCTGTCCAACCATCCCGGTTGGGCCTGTGCCTACGCTGCGGCCCAACTCAAGAGTTCCGGGGTCGAGCTAGCGGCCGTCGAGATGGAGTACTCACTGCTCCAGCGAGGAATTGAGCGGGAGGTGATCCCCGCCGCCTTGACGCTCGGGTTCGGAGTCCTCGGCTGGTCACCCCTGGGACGCGGAGTGTTGACCGGCAAGTATCGGCATTCGATCCCCGCCGATTCGCGGGCGGCCTCGGCTCACCTGAGAGGGTTCGTCGAGCCCTTCCTCAACGCCTGGGCGGGAGCTGTCGTGGAAGCAGTCGCCGCCGCGGCCGAAGGACTTGGCTGCCAACCCCAAGACGTCGCTCTCGCCTGGGCGAAGAACCAGGTGGGGGTGAGTTCCGCCATCGTCGGAGCCCGGACGGCCGCACAGCTACGGGCGGCGCTGGCCAAGCGCGACTTGGTGTTGCCTCAGGAGATTCTGCTCGCGCTTGACGAGGTTTCAGCGACCGCGAAGGGGTATCCGGAGGTGTTGGCCCCTTAGAAACCGTCGCCGTCTTCGTCCTCGTCGTCGCCGTCCATGTCGTCGTCGAGGTCGTCCTCGTCGTAGTCGTCTTCGTCCTCGCCGTCGTCGTAGACGATGAAGGGGGTGTCGATCCCCGTCGCCTCGTAGAGGGCTTCATCGTAGGTTTCGAAGGCGTCAATGAGCGTGGCGTAGGCGGCGGTGAAGCCCTGATTCTCCTCACCGCGGCCGCTTGTGGCGGCGGCAAAGTGCGACTCGAGGGCAGCGATGAATCGGTCGAGGGCTGGGCGAGGTTCGACGATCATGTTTTTACGGTAGCGCGGATTGGACGAAAAAGACAGACCTGCGGCGGTCATTGTGCCGCCACACCCCTCAGCAGGTGGCGAGGAAGTCGGCCAGGACGCGCGTCCCGAACCCCAGCGCGTCGAGGGGAACACGCTCGTCAACGCCGTGGAACATCGCGGTGAAGTCGAGGTTTGCCGGCAGTTTGAGCGGCACGAACCCGTAGCAGGTGATGCCCAGTTGGCTGAGTGACTTCGCGTCCGTCCCCGCGCAGAGCATGTAGGGAAGGACGATGGCGTCCGGATCCTCACGCAGGAGCGCGGCGGTCATCGCGTCCACGAGCGGGTGGGCCAGCGGGGAGGCGACTCCCCAATCCTGGTGGATGGGGTCGACCTCGAGGCGCGGGCCGACGAGGCGGTCCACCACGGCCCGGACCTCCGCCTCGGTCTCCGGCATGAAGCGAATGTCGACCTGCGCGCTCGCAGTTCCGGGGACCACGTTGACCTTGTCCCCCGCGCTGAGCACCGTCGGGTTGACCGTCGTTGCCAAGGTGGGCGCAGCGAAGCGTGACGTCGGCCCCAGCACGTCGAGCAGCGCATCAAGCGATTCCCGGTCCTGCGCATACGGCAGTCCTGTGAGATCCGCCACTCCCTGAAGCAGCGCTGCCGTCGTCGGCGTCAGGTGCAGGGGCCATTCGTACGCCTTGAGTCGGCTCAGGGCCTCCACCAGGTGGGCGACCGCGTTGTCGGGGTTGACCGCCGACCCGTGCCCTGCCGTGCCCCGCGCCAGGAGCCGCAGCCACATCAACCCCTTCTCGGCTGTTTGCAGCAGGTAGGCCCGCTGCCCGTTGATGACGGTCGAGAACCCTCCCACCTCACCGATTGCCTCTTTCGCCCCGCCCAACAGCCCAGGATGGTGGTCCACAATCCAATGTGCCCCAAGCTTCCCGCCCGCCTCCTCATCGGCGAAAAACGCGATGATGAGGTCGCGGGCCGGCTTCCACCCCGAACGACGCATGTCCCGCAGGATCGCGATCACCATCGCGTCCATATCCTTCATGTCGACCGCGCCGCGCCCCCAGATGCAGCCATCGAGCACCTCGCCGGACCACGGCCCCACCTGCCAGTCCTTCTCCACCGCGCCGACCACGTCGAGATGCCCGTGGACAATGAGCGGGTCTCGCTGCGAATCCTCACCCTCAACCCTGAGGATCACCGTGCCGCGCTTGGGCCTTGACTCCAGGTAGATCGGCTCGTAGCCGACCTCGGTGAGCAGCGCCATGACATGCTCGGCCGCTTCCCGCTCACCGGTCGAGCCGTCATCGCCCGTGTTGATCGTCTCGATCCGAATGAGCTCAGCGCAGATCCGCGCCGCCTCCTGCTCCACAGGTGAGAGCGCGCCATCGTTCGCACGGCGCACGATGACGTCACTCACCCTGGTCGTTCTCGGCGTCTGCCAGGCCCAGCGTGGGATCGAGGCGACCCACCGGGTTGTCGGTCCACGCCTCGGAGGTGATCGCGGCGTCGGAGGGGATCATCGTTGCCATCCAGCAGTCGAAGGCGCGCCCCCGGCGCACAATCTCCGAGCGGACCGTCCCGTTCAGCGAGAACCCTGCCCGCTGCACGAGAGCCCGCGAGGACCAGTTCCCCACGAAGATCCTCACGATGACCCGACGCATCCCCATCCCGCCCGGATCCAGAGCATGCCGCGTCGCCAGCCGTACCGCCGCCGTGCCCAACCCCCGCCCCCGACAGTCGGGAGCCAGCAGGTACCCAAGGTCGGCCGACCCCTCACCGTCGAGCCGCAGGCCCACCGATCCTGCGAGGTAGGGCCCGTCGGGCGTCATCTCACGGATTCCCCACGCCCGGTGGACATCCTGTTCCCACCACTGCGGAGCCTGGTTCAAGACGAACTCCGCCGCGTCCGAGCGCCGGTAGGGAGAGGGAAGCAGGGTCCACCGCTGGATGTCCGGGTCCTGGCAGTACTCGTAGACCCTTTCGATGTCCTCGGCGGTCAAGGGGTCCAGATCAAAGCCCCGACCGTGGAGCGTGTATGGGCGCACTGACCCAGCCTAACGGCGAGGTGCCTATCCCCGCAGCCGCCAAGCTCGCGCCCACGCGACAATCCCCGCCGCCGCCGCCTCAATCTCGTCGAGAGCCTGGATGAAGTCGGGGCGCGTCCCCCACCACGGATCATCGATGTCGAGTCGCGGCGAGGGGACTTGCCCCGCGAACGCGGGATCGAACTCGCGAACCATCCGGATCTCGATTGCTGCCCCTGAGCGCGCCGCCAGGCGTTCGAGCGAACGGAAGTGTCCGTGGGTCATCGCTAGGACAAGATCGCGCTCCGCCAGGTCGCCGGCCGTTACGAGGCGTGCACCATGCTCGGGCACCTCATAGTCTCGCTCCTCCAGGGCGTCGCGAGCCCGCAGGTCGATGGGGTGACCAGCCTCTTCATCGCTGGTTCCGGCGGATTCGACAATGGCCGGAACTCCTGCGCGCGCCAGGGCCCGCGCGAACACCACCTGTCCCATCGGGGAGCGGCAGATGTTTCCGGTGCACACCACCATGATCCGAGGGAGGCGCACCTCGCTCTGGCGGGTCTTGCGCATGGCATGGGGCACGGCTACGCCGCGTCCCATTTCGTCACGGTGTCCTGGCACCACGCCGCTACCCTATCTCTGGCCTGCGGTGGTTTGGGCAGCGCTGATCTGCTGGTCTCGGGTGATCGTTGCCGCGACCGCATCGCGCAGAGCCGCGGCCATCCCCCGTTCTTCGAGCACTCCCAGCCCTGCGATCGTCGTCCCGCCCGGCGAGCAGACCTGGTCAATCAGCTCCCACGGGTGCGCCTTTCCCTCAGCGACGAGCGCCGCCGACCCCCGCACCGCCTGCGCTGCCACCGCCAGGGCCTGCGCTTTTGGCATTCCCTGGGCCACGGCCGCCCGCGCCAGGGCGTCTATGTACAAGAAGGTCCACGCCGGGGAAGACCCCGCGATCGCAGTGAACGGCCGAAACATCGTCTCCGGAATCACCACCGCCTCGCCGACCGCCTCGAACAGCCCCACCACCTGCGCCACCTGCGCCGCGCTCGCCGCCTTGTTCCCCGCGATCGCCGCCATCCCGCACCTCACCGCCACATTGAGGTTCGGCATAGCCCGCACGATGGCGACATCCGGACTTAGCCATGACTCCAACACTTCCAGCGGTGTGCCTGCCGCGATGGAGACCACGAGCGGAGACGAGACGAGAACCTGATCGCGTATCTGGTCCACGACCCCGCGTAGCACCTGCGGTTTGACCGCGAGGACCACGGCGGAGCACCTCTCGACCACCTCTGTGTTCGATGCCGCAGCCTGGACGCCAACCTCGGCGACCAGGGCGTCGAGCGCTGATTGACTCACGTCGTGGACAAGGATCTCGGCAGGGGCGGCATGCCCCACAGCGACTATCCCCCGAATGATGGCGCCGGCCATGTTCCCCGCGCCGATGAACCCCCACGTCTCCCTCGGCATCCCTTGTCCCATCTCGCCTTTCCTTATGCGACCCGACAGGCCGCCATCGTCCATCGCCGCCTGGGCGGCCTTGATGGCGATAATGGTCCCATGCCTGAGGCGAGTCCGGGACAAGACAAGGTCCGTGTCGATGCGTGGCTGTGGGCGGTGCGGTTTTTCAAGACACGGTCGCAGGCGAGCGCCGCCTGCCAAGCCGGACATGTGAGGGTTCGGGGCGAGCGTGCCAAGCCGGCCACGGCCGTCAAGATTGGAGATGTGGTAAAGATCACATTCCAGGGGCGGGAGAGGATCGCCATCGTCCGCGGTTTGCTGGTCAAACGCGTGAGTGCAGCGCTGGCGTCCGACGCTTTCGAGGACCGGTCGCCCCCACCGCCTCCAAAGAAGGACCGCGAGGTGGGGCTAGGGATGGTGGGCGGGTTCGGCGTCGGCATTCGCGACCGAGGCACGGGGCGACCCACCAAGGCGGATCGGCGACGGATAGACCGGCTGCGAGGCCGCGATTCGGGGCGCTGACCAGGGTCTTTGTGGGAGGAGTCGGGCCCCGGGAGGTGGTGGAGCAGTCCACCCGCCACGTCCGGTCTCGAGCACCCACGCTAGCGGGGCGAGGTCTGACGCCGAGCCCATGCCATTTCCCGGCGTCGACTGTCGGGGGTCGGGTGGCGAATCTCGACACCACCTCCCGGGCCGCGCCCGCGCGCCTCAGCGCAGCGAGCAGGTTCCAGCGTACCGCGAAATCGGCGTCTCGTCCATCATGAATCTGACATCGTCCTGTTTTTTATGCATGGCACAGCATGACCTATTTGCCGAGGTGAGGAGACCGTCGTCCCACGCAACGCCCGTTTCGGCTCCCGGGTGGCCTGCGTCGTCATCGAGGTCTACGATTCTCGCCGTGAGTTGTGTCCGAAGCCTCATCATCCTGCGGCATGCCCGCGCGGAAGCTCACGATCCACCGCGGGACATGACCCGCCGACTGTGCGAAGAGGGCAGGTGGCAGGCCGAGTCGGTTGGTGGCGATCTCGCGCGGTTGGGCTGGTCTCCCCAGCTCGCTCTCGTCTCATCGGCGGCCCGCACCCGCGAAACCTGGGAGATCGTCGCCCGCGCCGGAGGTTTCGACGCGCCCGCGGTCTTTTCCGAGGACCTTTACAGCGGTTGGGTTCCCCAGATGGTTGAGGCGCTCCAATCCACGGACGATGACGTCACTCACCTCCTCCTCATTGGTCACGAGCCCGCGGTGTCCGCCACAGCAGCCTGGCTTGCGGGACCCGGTTCCGATGAGGCGACGCTCTCGCGCGTCCGCAACGGCCTGCCGACCGCCGGCCGCGCCGTCCTGTCCTACTCAGGCTCATGGTCCGACATCCGCGCCGCCCAAGCCCAAATAACAGGCTTCGCCAAACCGCGCCTGTAGCCCGCCCAGCGCACCCCCGCCCCCGGCGCCGAGTGCGAGGAAACCGACAATTGGGAACGGTGTCAGGGGCTGGTTGTTGTCGGATTCCTCGCACTCAGCGCTTGGGGGTTGGGTGGGGAGGGGTTAGGTAGGTGGTGTGGGTGTTGGTGGCGGTGTTTAGGGCTCGGCGGGGGATTTTTCGGGCTCGGGCGGAGTCGAAGGGGGTGATGGTGACGGTGGGAGGGTGATCAGGAGGGAGCTTGGCGGCGGCCCAGGGGGTGGGAGCGGTCCAGGTCCCGACGGCGCGGCCGTTCACGACGACCGTGGGGCGGAAGACGGCGTAGCCACCGGCAATGACAAGCGGCTCATCCTTCTTGTCAATCTGAGGGGTTCGGTCGAGGTAGCCCAAGATGTGCTCGTCGTAGGCGGGAAGAAGACGCAAACCGCGCCACGCGCCATCGTCCATCGGGGTGTCGAGAAGGGTCGCGAGGGCGGGGGTGATCCACCAGGTCTGACCAGACTCGCCGGGGATCGTGAGGAGGCGGTCGCCAGCGTCGGCCAGGCCCCGGCGGGCGCGGCCCAGGCCCAGTTCGGTCCAGCGGGCGAAATCGCGATCAGTGACAGGGCCGTGACCTGCGACGTAGCGGGTGGCGAGCTCCGCCCAGGCCTCGTCGAGGGTGAGGGCGCGGGGAGCGGGGATCCATTCGTCGGCGAGGGCGCAGGCGTGATCGCGGCCGACGATGGGGCCAAAGACAACGGTGTTTGTCCGCACCAGGTACTTGGTGAAGCGGTAGTGGAGGCGGCGGGGGACCTCCAGGCCGCGGGCCGCCATCGTGCGATAGAGATCCTGGCGGGGTAGGGGGTTGCCGGCGAGGAGTTCGATGGCGAGGTCGCGACGACGGTGGAGTTCGGGCAGGGGGAACTCGAGGAGTTCGTGGAAGCGTTGAAGGTCGCTGGCGAGGCGGTCGGGAGGTTTGAGGGCGTTCATCCAGGCGGCGTCGCGGGCGGGGAGCACGTGGAGGGTGCCGCGCATGGGCCAGGTGCGGACGAGCTGGCCTTCGTTGAAGGCGCTGATCACGGTGGCGGCCGAGGTGCCGGAGCGAAGGCCCAGGGCCCACAGGCATTGGGGCAGGTCTTGGCCCTGGATTGCGCCGAAGTGCTCGGCGACCTGTTGAGGGGTATCGGCGAGGGGCTCGGACAGGCCCAGGGAGTGCATTCGCAAAGGAAGCACCATCGCGTCGGCAAGCACGGGGACAGCGTAGTGGGTGGGTTAGGTGAGGAGGGCGCGGGTGACGGTGTCGGCTAGGAGGCGGCCGCGGAGGGTGAGGCGGATTCGGTTTTGCGCGAGAGCCGGGGCGTCGATGAGGCCGTCAGTTGCAAGGGCGGAGAGGGTGGAGTCGTGGGGTGGGGGGAGGGGGAGGCCTTCGGCGAGGCGGATTCGGGTCATGATGTGTTCGGTGGCTCGCGCTTGGGCGTCGAGGGTGTCGTGGCCCTCGCGGGGGAGGTTACCGGCTTCGACTTGTGCCCCGTACTCCCGGGGGTGGCGGAGGTTCCACCAGCGCTCATGGCCGATGGCCGAGTGGGCGCCCGCGCCGATGCCCCACCACTGGCCGCCACGCCAGTATCCGAGGTTGTGGCGGCATTCGGAGCCGGGTGTCGCCCAGTTGGAGATCTCGTACCAGGGGAGGCCTGCTGAGGTGAGGACTTGGTCGGCGAGTTCGTACTTGGCGGCGAGGTCGTCATCGTCCACGGGGGGAAGGTCGCCGCGGGCGATTTGGCGAGCCATGGGGGTGGCGGGCTCCAGGGTGAGGGCGTAGCAGGAGATGTGGCGAACACCGCAGGCCAGGGCGGCATCGAGCGAGAGGCACCATTCCGCCATCGTCTCTCGCGGGGTGCCGTAGATGAGGTCTAAGGAGGTGTCGAGGCCTGCGGCCTGGGCCCAGGCGATGACGTCGGGGACGCGCTCGGGGGTGTGGCTGCGGTCGAGGCGCGCGAGCACGGACGGAGAGGCGGATTGCATCCCAACCGACAGGCGCGTGACACCGCCTTCGGCAAGGGCAGCGATGTCTCGCTCGGTGACCGAGTCGGGGTTCGCCTCGACGGTGACCTCGGCGTCCGGGGCGAGACCCCAGCTGCGGCGGATCGCGTCGAGGATGCTGACCAGGGGTTTTGGGCCTAGGAGCGTCGGTGTGCCGCCGCCGAAGTAGACCGTGTCGGCGGGGGGAAGGGCTGGTTGCGCAGGGGCAGGGGGTGTCGAAGCGCGCGTCGCGGGGAGGGGGGTAGGGGTGGGGAGGGTGAGCGCTTCAACGTGCGCGGCAGCGGCGAGTTCGATCTCGCGCATGGCGAGCGTGGCGTAGGTCTCGGGCTGGAGGCCTGCCGGGCGGGCGGCAACGGCACCTCCGTCGGGTCCCCACGAGGCCCTCTCCCCCACTGCGTAGGTGACAAAGTCGCAATATCCGCATCGGCGCGCGCAGAAAGGAATGTGGACGTAGACCCCGAAGGGGCTCACTTCGCCCCGTCCTCCGAGGTCTGAAGCGCGGCGATGAACGCCTCTTGCGGCACCTCGACGCGTCCAACCATTTTCATCCGCTTCTTGCCTTCTTTTTGCCGCTCGAGCAGCTTGCGCTTTCGCGTGATGTCCCCGCCGTAGCACTTGGCCAAGACATCCTTGCGTAGCGCTCGAATGTTTTCCCGAGCTATTACCCGTGTGCCGATCGCTGCCTGAATGGGCACCTCGAACTGCTGGCGCGGAATTAGCTTGCGGAGCTTGTTGACAATCGTCACTCCGTAGGAATAGGCCTTGTCCTTGTGGACGATGGCGGAGAACGCGTCGACCTGTTCGCCCTGGAGGAGAATATCCACCTTGACCAGCTCGGCTGCCACTTCTCCCTTCGGCTCATAGTCGAGAGAAGCGTAGCCGCGAGTGCGCGACTTGAGCTGGTCGAAGAAGTCGTAGACAATCTCGGCGAGAGGGAGAGTGTAGTGCATTTCTACCCGCTCCGGCGAGAGATAGTCCATCCCGTGGAGGGTTCCTCGCCGCCCTTGGCATAGCTCCATGATCGAGCCAATGTACTCCGACGGGGCGAGAATAGTGGCCCGAACCACGGGCTCTCGCACCTCCTCAACCTTCCCGTCGGGGTACTCAGAGGGGTTCGTCACCGTCACGACGGTTCGGTCCTCCATCGTCACCTCATAAACGACATTCGGCGCCGTCGAGATGAGATCAAGCCCAAACTCGCGCTCTAGCCGCTCGCGAATGATCTCCAGGTGGAGAAGCCCAAGGAAACCACAGCGGAAACCAAACCCCAGCGCGGCTGAGGTCTCGGGCTCATAGGAGAGTGCGGCATCGTTCAGCTTGAGCTTGTCGAGAGCGTCACGCAACGCCGGGTAGTCCGTCCCATCAATGGGGTAGAGCCCGGAGAACACCATGGGCTTGGGGTCGCGGTAGCCGGCCAGCGGCTCGGTCGCCCCCTTGACCTGGGACGTTACCGTGTCACCGACCCGCGACTGCCGCACATCCTTCACACCCGTCATGAGGAATCCGACCTCGCCCACCCCCAGCCCGTCGGTCGAGGTGGGCTCAGGATCGATGACTCCGATGTCGAGCAGCTCATGGGCCGTGCGCGTCGAGACCATGAGGATGCGTTCGCGCGGGCTCAGCTGCCCGTCCACCACGCGCACGTAGGTGACAACCCCGCGATACGAGTCATAGACCGAGTCGAAAATCAGCGCCCGCGCAGGCCCGCTCGCGTTCCCCTGCGGCGGCTTCACCCGTTGGACGATGACGTCGAGCAGCTCCGCGACTCCCTCGCCAGTCTTTCCCGAGACATGGAGGATGTCGGCCGGGTCGGAGCCAATGAGGTGGGCGACCTCCTCGGCGTACTTCTCCGGCTGGGCGGCGGGAAGGTCGATCTTGTTCAACACGGGAATGATGTCGAGATCGCTGTCAAGCGCCATGTAGAGGTTCGCAAGGGTCTGCGCCTCGATCCCCTGAGCTGCATCGACGAGCAGAACCGCCCCTTCGCAGGCGGCCAGTGACCGGGACACCTCGTAGGAGAAGTCGACGTGCCCGGGCGTGTCGATCATGTTCAGGGCGTAGGGGGTGTCGCCGACCTGCCAGCCCATGCGCACAGCCTGGGATTTGATCGTGATGCCGCGCTCACGCTCGATGTCCATGCGGTCGAGGTACTGATCGCGCATGTCGCGCTCCTCGACTGCCCCTGTGATTTGGAGCATCCGGTCGGCAAGGGTGGATTTGCCGTGGTCAATGTGCGCAATGATGCAGAAGTTGCGGATGAGCTCCGGAGCCGTGGCCGCGGGCCGGATCCGCTCGGCGGCGTCAGGCGAGGGAATGGGCACGGCCTAGACCCTACTTGGTCTACCGCGCGCGCTCACGCTTCGGCGACCTGGCGCACCACAGCCGGGATGGGAGTCTGCCCATCCCACAGGATGTCACCGGTCTTTGGACTGGAGATCAGCACCGTAGGCGTCCCTTGAACCCCGAGGTCGATGGCGTCCCTCGTCACCTCCAGGGCCCTCGCCCTGAACTGGGGGTCCGTGAGGCGGGCGTTAGGGTCGACTCCCGCTTCGGCGGCCAACGCGGCGATCTCCTCATCGGTGAGACCTTCGGTCCCCTCGCGTGGCTGGTGGGTGAACAGGGCGTGCTCAAACGCCATGAACTGTCCTGGCGAGTCGGCGGCGACGGCGTAGGCAGCCCCCGCGGTCCTCGTCGAGTACTCCGTTCCCTGGGAGAACCGGTCAAGGAAGGCGATGGGGTAGACCCGAAGCGTCGCGTGGCCTTCGGCGCAGAGCTGGACGAGCGTCGCGGAGTGCTGCAGGGAGAAGCGCTGGCAGAACGGGCACATGAAGTCGAGGAAGACAGAGACCGCGACCTGAGGCTCGGCGGGAGGGACGGGCAGCGCCGCTCCGTTGCCGTCGACAGAAATCCCTTTGAGTTGCATGCTCTTCCCCGATCTGTCAGGCACTATGCCGACGCCGGGCGCGCCGTCACCTGCCCGCCTCCCCAGGCTATCGGCCCCCCACCTCCCCCGTCCGAACGACAGGCCGCAACCACCGCATTCCGGACTACGGCTCCGTGCTGGGCGGTACACCTCAGGGCGTTGGCGTGATGAGGCGCAGGTCGTCGAAGCGCCGGAAGTCGCGGTCAAAGGTGGCCACGCTCGCACCGAGTTGCAGGGCGATGGCGGAGATGTAGGCGTCGGTGACCAGGTCACCTCGCGCCTGCGCCGCGACGCACAGGTCGAGTAGCGGAGCAACTCCCCCCCTGAGGCCAGCCACAGAACGGTAGGACGGCTTCTTTTCCACGCCACGGACGAAGGCTGCCGCGTTCGCGATCGTGGTGGGGCTTCGAAAGATGCGGGGGTTGGTCGCGATCCGCACGAAGCCGACCCACACCAGATCGGGAACGACAACGGTCTGCGTCGCGTCGGTCAGCGCGCGTTGCAGCCAGGCTGCGCTTGCTTGGTGATGCGGGTGGTCAACCATGTGGGCAGCCACCAGCACGTTCACGTCTACAACGACCATCGGGCCATGTCCTCGTCGTCAAGAATCGCGAACAGGTCTGCCGACGATGACGGATCGATGCCAGGACGTAGACCACCACTCTTGAACGTGGGCAGGGGCGTGTCGTCCGCCGACGGAGTTGGAGCCACAAGGTGGGCACGAAGGGACTCCTCGATGAGGACACCCAAAGTCTGGTGTCTCAGGGTGGCGAGGTCCTTCGCAGTGGACAAAAGACCGGAGTCAATAGCCACAGTTGTTCGCGTGGTGCTCATGACATCAAGAATAGCGCATCACATGCATCACCTGTGCGAAGGTCTCAGTCCTCTGGTGGCAAGCGTGCGAAGCCGAGGTCAACAGCCGGTCGGATTCCGCTGACTCGGCGCGGTGGGGTAGAATCGCGGGTTGGCACTGACCCTAGGGGGCGCGCAGGACCTGCCGTCCGCCGGTGCCCCTCGCTCCAACCGACGAGACGTCAGAGAGACCGCACGTGGCAAACATCAAGTCGCAGATCAAGAGGATCCGGACGAACGAGAAGGCGCGCCTTCGCAACAAAGCAGTCAAGTCCGAGCTGAAGACCTACGTCCGCCGGGTCCGCGAGGCGATCGCCGCAGGGGACAAGGACACCGCCACGACCGAGTTGCGCGCCGCATCACGCAAGCTCGACAAAGCCGTCTCCAAGGGTGTCATTCACAAGAACCAGGCCGCGAACCGCAAGTCGAAGCTGGCCAAGCAGGTGAACGCGCTCTAACGGTTCGCCGCGCGAGAGACCGCGACGATCGCCTTGTCCAGGGCGTAGCGGGGGTCGCGAACCGCCCCTTTGACTCCAGCATCGGCCTCGGCGACCGCCCGAATTGCTGCCCCCAGACGCTCAGCATCCCATCGGGGAACTTCTTTTCGGGCCTGTGTCACAGCATAGGGAGCCAGGCCCAAATCCTTGACCGGGTCCAAGCCGCGCCTCGATGCCCCCCCGACCTTGGCGATGGCGCGCAGTTTCGAGCCGATCGCCGCCACGATGGCGACCGGGGTCACGCCGATCGCCAGGGCGTGGCGGGCCAGAGAGAGGGCGCGCCCGGTCCGGCCGGTGAGGGCGGCGTCAGCGATCTCGAACACCGTGGTCTCTACCCGGCCTCCGTAGTAGCGTTTGACCTGGTCAGCGGTGATACGTCCGGTCGTATCGGCGACGAGCTGGGAGCAGGCGGAGGCGAGTTCCCGCAGGTCGCCCCCCACCGACGACAGCAGAAGTCGCAGACCTTCGGGCTCGATCGTGCGCTCGGCGCGCCGAAACTCGCCGACGGCGAACTGGTGCTTGTCGGCATCGCGGGTGATCGCGGCGCAGCTCACCTCTGGGTGTCCCGCCTTGCGGATCGTGTCCAGGACCTTTTTGCCCCGCACCCCTCCCCCGTGCCGGAACACGACGACCGCCGACGGGGCCGGATCCGCCACGTAGGCCACGGCGTCGGCCGTGAAATCCTCGCCCGCCTCGGCCACGCGGTCCACGACCACGACCGCCTGTTCGGCGAACAGAGACGGGCTCGCCGCGAGCGCCAAGCCGCCAGGTTGGTAGGTCGGGCCTGCATCGACGCTCAGCACCGCCACCTCGGGGTCCTGGGCCCGCACCGCGCGGGTGATGGTCTCCACGGCCCGATCGGCAAGGAGGTCCTCGGGCCCGCTGATGAGAACCACAGGAGCTGGTTCGGCCCAATCCCACTGGACGGCAGTGCTGCGCGGCGGCATGGGTCAAGGATGCCACTTCCCGGGGACACGCGCGTAGACTGCCGAGCTGTGAAGTCGCCCGCCATCGTGCACCCGCCACTACCACGGCGGACGATGGCGGCCCTCACCTCGAGGCGCCGATGATCAAGTACCTGGGATCGAAACGTCGGCTCGTGCCCGCTCTCGGAGAACTCGCCGCTGCGCTCGGGGCGCGCACCGCAGTAGACCTGTTCACGGGCACAACCCGGGTAGCCCAGGAGTTCAAGCGACGAGGGCTGTCGGTCATCGCCTCGGACATCGCCTCCTACTCAGGGGTGCTCAGCGACTGCTACATCGCGACAGATCGCGACGCCCTCAACCCCGGCGAGCTTGCCACAGCGATCAGCGAACTCACCGCTTTGCCGGGAAGGCGGGGATACGTCACCACGACGTTCTGCGAGGAATCGCGGTTCTTCCACCCCAAGAACGGGGCTCGCATCGACGCGATGAGAGATGCGATTGAGGAGAGGTATCGGGGCTCAGCCCTGTACCCGGTCCTCCTTACGGCTCTCATGCTCGCCGCCGACAAAGTGGACTCGACGACCGGCGTCCAGATGGCGTTTCTCAAGCAGTGGGCGCCGCGGGCCCTGAAGGACTTGGTCTTGGTGGCGCCGACACTGCTGCCGGGCGTAGGAACAACGGTCCTGGGCGATGCCGCCGCCGTGGTCTCGGCCCTTCCCCCCGTGGACCTGATGTACCTCGATCCCCCTTACAACCAGCATCGATACTTCACCAACTACCACATCTGGGAGACCCTGGTTCGATGGGACGCTCCCGAGCACTACGGGGTGGCCTGCAAGCGTGAGGACTGCCGCGCCGGGTCCACCAAATCTGACTTCAACGTCAAGGCGTTGATGCCAGCGGCGTTGCGTGACGTCATCGTCCGTGCTCGCGCGGAGATGCTCGTGGTGTCTTTCAGCGACGAAGGATGGATCAGCGCGGGGGAACTGGAGACCTGGCTCGGCGAGACGGGGCGGGAGGAGGTGACGCGCCTGGACTTTGACTCTCCGCGGTATGTGGGGGCGCGAATCGGGGTGTTCAATCCTTCGGGCGAGAAGGTGGGGCGTGTCTCCCACGTCAGGAACACTGAGCACCTCTTTCTTGCGGGGCCGCGCGAGGCCGTGAACCGCGCTGCCAGCGCCGTCCGTGAACGCTGCCGTCCCGACTTGCGGGGTTCCCAGGCCTTAGGAGAACACCAGGGCGAGCTGGTGCTCTAGGCTTGGTTCCCATGAACTTGACGCTGACGCATCGCCCTGCCCGTCGTGTGACACTCATGACCCGTGCCCTCGCCTTGAGTGCCGCCGCCTGCCTCGTGCTCGCCGGCTGTGTCAAGGACACTCCCAAACCGGGTCAAGAGGGCGAGGAGGGTGATCCGGTCGCCCCGGAAGAGGTGCTGGATCCCGGAACCCCCCTCGACTCCATTCCAACGGAGGTCCCGGTCCTCATGGCTGCTCCGCAGCTGGGCCCGCTCATCACGCCCGAGCCTGCGGACTATGACCCGTGGGCTGCGGCGTTGGCCTTGGTCGTCGGATCCACCGCGATCACGGTCTCGGACCTCGCCTACGGCACCGAGAACCCGTCGTGGACCGACAATCCCGGGCTCACCGCCTACAACCTTGCCTCCGGCGAGAAGCTGTGGCACGCGAACTACACCGACGACCTCGGGCTTGACCCGACGCTGGCTCCCACGCTCATGCAGACCGACGTCGTCTCGGATGAGGCGGGAACCCTAGTCGCAATGGTGTCCTACCAGGAGTGTCCGATCCCGGAGGTTGACCCCGAGGCGGTCGTTGATGGCGAAGAAGAGGACTTCCCGATGGCCGAGTGTGACGAGGAGGAGCCGATGGAGGTCGTCCTGGCCTCCCTGTCACTGGAGGACGGGAAGGTGCTTTCAACCACCCACACCCAGGGGCTCTTCCCGACCCTGGTGGTGGCCCGCGAATCCGTTGTCGTCTACTCGAATGAGGGCGACAAAATGACCGCCGTTCCGGTCGACAAGCTCGATGCCGAGCCCATCTGGGAGGTCGACACCTTCGAGGCGGATCCCGACGCAGTCATTGGAAACGCGGTGTTCACCTCGGAGGGTTGGAAGGACGTGGCGACCGGCAACCCCGCCCCCTTCGAGCTCAACCTCGACGATTTCGACGGCGTGTCCATCCTCGGGGCGGACGCTGTCGTCGCGACTGCGGGCGAAGGTAGGGACCATCAGGTGGCCATGTTCAACCCCGCCAACGGCGAGGCGGCGTGGGAGATCAAGGTTTCGCCGAGAGGAGACGACTCTGAGGGCGCTGAGGGCGACACTGCGCCCGCTGAGGGCGCTGAGGGCGACATCGAGATCGCCGAGGGCGACGAAGACGACATCGAGATCGTTGACGACTACGCCGATTCCATGGACGACTACACCGAGTCCATCTGGGCGACGGACGCAGCGATCATCATCGGTCTCGACGCTGATGAGTCCAGCAGATCCGTGGCCTTCGACCGCAAGACCGGCGACGTGCTGTGGACCTCGGAGACTATGAGCGCGGTGGCCGCGGGAGGCGGGTGGGTACTGCTCGAATGCGACCCGGCGACCGCTGGCTGCGACGAGGCTTCCTGGGCGGTCCACAACGCCCTGACCGGCGCCATCGTCCTCGAATACCGCGGAGGGCCTGATGCCTTCGCGACGGGCCTGTTCGCCGGCGACCTCCTCTACTTGTCGATCGGTGGAAAGGCTCTCGCCTTCGATCTCACCTCCTCCCCCAAGGCGGACGAGCCGTTGTGGTCCCTCGACCTCATCGGCGCTGACAGCGCCTTCAACAGCGACTTCGGCCCCTTGATCGCCCTCAACGACACCACCGCTCAGATGCAGGCGGTCGCCCCGAAGTAGGTCACAACCGTAGGCAGCGCGCGGCGCCCGACCTCGTGAGAACCACAGTGCCGCATTCATCGGTCCTCAGGATGTGCGCGCCCAAGTCACGGTATTGGACGATGGCGGACCGTGCCGGATGTCCGTAAGAGTTGCCTTGGCCTGAGCTCATGACGGCGAGGGTGGGGCCTAGGACACTGGCGAAACCCGGGTCTTGGCGCGACGATCCGTGGTGTGCGACCACGACGGCCCCTCCTTGATGTGCGAGAGTCGGCTCCGATTTCAGACGGGCGGACAGTGAACGCTGCCCGCCCTGCTCCAAGTCTCCGAGAATCCACAGTCCTAGACCATCGGGACCAAACTGGGCGTGGACGGCGAGAGAGGCATCGTTGACGGCGCTCTCCGATGGCTGGTGGGCGCAGGCGACGTCCAGGCGCGAGGGCCACACCTCTATGTCGACACCGGCGACACTCCCTGTCCACCGACCTTGGGTGCCATGCAGGGCCGCAGTCTTGGCGTGCAGGCGGGCGATGCGGCGCTCCTCAGCCGGCAGGCCACAGGAGATGGGAGTCAGGAGAAGGCCGGGTGTCCTTCCCCGCGAGGCCTCGGGAAGACCCCCGGAGTGGTCGGCGTGAAGATGGGTGAGGATCGCGGTGTCAATGCGTCGTACCCCCAGGGCACTGAGGCATCGCGCCATCGCCCCGTTGTCGGGACCGGCGTCCACGAGGATGGCCGTAGCGGGGCCCGCCCTGATTGCGACACCGGTACCCTGGCCGACGTCGCAGACGGCGGCAACCCAGTCGGAGGGCACGGCGGCCTTGTGGACCGAGCTCAGGGCGGCTGAGCCAAGGGGGGTCGCAGCGACGACCCCGACCCCCAAGACGGTGAGAACCGCGACCGCAGCCCGGCGGCCCGCCACTCGGGACCGGGCCAGGCGCACAACCCCCAAGGCAAGGAGCAATAGGAGCGCGGCGAGGAGCAGGGCACCACCAGGGTTCGATGGCCAGGAGATCGTCGCCGCGGGGAGGGTCGAGGCGGACCGCGCGACCCTGGCAATCCATGCTGCTCCGGGGCGAGCTGCCGCGAGCGCAACACCGGCGGCCTGCGGACTTACAGGTCCTAGGGCTGCGGCAATAAGCCCGGGAAGGGTGACAAACGGGACGGCTGGCGCCGCGAGGATGTTGGCGGGTAGCCCCGCGAGGCTGATCTGGGGAACGAAGAGCACGAGGATGGGAGCGCAGGCCGCCTGGGCGGCAATGGGGATCGCCGACGCCTGGGCGATCCGACGCGGAATGCCCTTGTCGATCAGTCCCTTGGCGAGGCGGGGGCCGAGAACGACAATCCCCGCTGTGGCGGCGCAGGACAGGGCGAAGCCGTAGGACCGGGCAAGCTGCGGGTCGATGACTAGAAGGAGACAGGCGGCGCAGCCAAGGGCGCCCAGGGCCGATCTCACGGAGCCCCTGGCGAGGGCTAGGAGAGTGATTGCCCCCATGACGGCCGAACGCTGAACACTGGGAGTGGGGCCGACCACGAGTGTCAACCCGATGATGGCGGCCGCCCCGGCAGCGACCTTGACCCAGCGTGGCCATCGGGCCAGGGCCCCGAGAGCTAGGACCGCTCCGACAAGGATCCCCAGGTGGGTGCCGCTGACAGCTGTCAGATGCGTGAGGGAGGATCTCTTCATCGCCTCAGCCAGCGAAGGAGGAACCTGGGAGGTGTCGCCAACGGACAGGCCGGGGATGAGTCCGGCCTCGTCGGGAGGCAGGAGGGAGGCGCGTTCAGCCAGTCGCGCCTTGAGGGAGGCGGTCTTCGCGCGCCAGCCCGACGGGGGCAGCACACGGTGGATTTGCTGGACCGTCAGTAGCGCGCGGGCTCGGTCACCGGGTTCAGCCACCTGCGCGCGAGCGGTGATGTCCAGGGTTGTCCCTGCGGGAAGCATGTGGGCAGGACTCACGTGGGGTGTGAGGTTCTCTGGGAGTTTGTCAGTCGACAGGAAGGCCAGAGCCCAGGTTGCGCGACCTGTCGTGGAGGGAGGGTTAGAAGAGTCGACGAGCCGGGCGACTCCCTCAACCAGCAGGCGCGAGCCCCCTTCCGTTCCCTGTCCTCCGATCGCCCGAGCCGCCACCCTGACGTCAAGAATCACGTCAACGGTGGCGCTGCGGTCGGCCGCCTCGGCGACCGGGCTCGCGTCAGCGAGCCCGGTCCGGACGGCAACCCCAAAGACCGCCATGGCCGCCACCCCAGTGGATAGAGCAAGTACCGCTAGAGCCCGCCAGCGACCCCGGCGGATTCGACGGGCTCCGAGGAAGCTCGCCACGCAGGTGGCTCCCAGGGCGATCCCCAATCCCGCCGCCACTCCGGCGGGCAACCCCAGCGCCACCCACGCCGCCGCCCACGCCAGGCACGCCGGCGCCGCGAGCCGCAGATCAAGGGCGGCCTTGACCGCCGCCGTTGCCTCGGGCTTCGACAGTCGGGGACGGCCCTCCCGGGCCGTCATGACACCGTCACCTGGGGACGCAGCTTCGCTAGGACGGCGGGGCCGATGCCGCTGACGCCGGACAGAGCCTCCACATCGGGGAACGGTCCGTTCTCCTCGCGGTAGTCCAGAATCCGCCCTGCCAGAACCGGACCGATCCCCGGCAGGGTCTCGAGCGTCGAGGCGTCGGCGGTGTTGATGTTTACCAGCGAGGACCCCGGCGGATCGGGTCCCGAGTTCTGCGAGCCGACCGGATCAACACCGACAAACTCCTCCCCGACACGAGGGACGTAGACCTGCTCACCGTCGTTGAGCCTCCGCGCGAGGTTGACTCGACCCACATCCGCCCCCGGAAGCACCCCGCCAGCGGATCGGACCGCGTCGTCCACCCGAGCCCCTGCCCACAGCCGAACAAGACCCGGCCGACTCACGGCCCC
>WQYN01000029.1 GCA_009781225.1 Micrococcales bacterium
GACCTGGGCGTATGGGGCCCAGCCGAGGTTGGCGGCCATGATTCGCCGGCCCGTCCGGTCGCCGACAAAGTCCTGGGCTGTGCCGGTGAGGGTCCAGCCCTCGTTGGTGCCACGGGCGTCGGAAATGAGCGCCCAGTTGGTAAACCGCTCGACGTACTGGTCGCCACCGGAGATCGTGACCGGGCCGAAGTTGACGACTGGGTTGAAGGGAACCGCGAGACTCAAGGTGCCGGCGCCGACGACGATCTCGAGGTCTTCACCGTCGCCGGCGATGATGGTCGAGGTACGCACGGCGCCATCGCTGCCGGTCAGGGTGACGGTGTAGACGCCGTCGGCGACGTAGGCGTGAGTCCCTTGGAGGGTGTAGGTGCTGGGCGAGTGGACCGCGTCGCGCTTTTGGTCCGTGGTGAAGAGTGCGTCGGTGGGAGCCGTCCCGTCTCCCCAGTCGATCTTGACGGAGAACGCTCCGCCGGGAGAGGTGGTGGCGACGCGGCTGATGGACCGCATGACGGCCCGATCCGCAAGCGGCACCGAGGTTGAGGTGGTGTAGACCTCGGCCATCGAGGAGATCGAGGTCTCGCCCGAGTCGAGCTTGGTTCCAGGGGCGGCGACGATTGCGAGGTCTACCGTCGCGTCGTGGTCGAGAGCCACCGGATCCTGCGGGGTGACGCTGACGAAGTCGTAGGCCCATCCGTTGGTGAAGTCCGTCGTCAGGGGGTAGGTGCCGTTAGTCGTGTTCTTGGGCCGGCCGTCTCCGAAGTTGACCCCTCGGTAGGTCAGCTTGGCGCCGACGACCTGGATGCGGTCAACAAAGTCCTGGACCTCATCAGTCCGCAGCTCCTGGGGGGTCCAACCGATTTCGGCGAAGGACAGGACTCGTGGGAAGGCCATGAACTCGACTTGGCTGATCCCACGCAGGGTCTCTGACCATAGTGGGGGCTCAACGCCGAGGATCTCGCTGTCTTCCAGCGGCGGGTCAAACTGGCGGTCCGCGGCTTCCGAAGCGTAGGGGGGCAGTTGGGGATCCCAGTCGTAGTAGTTCGGGAAGTCGCAGGACGTGGCGCCGCCTGCCCAGTCATTACCGGAGTTGCAGGCCCAGTTCAGACCGATGGGGTTGCGACCCCAGTACTTCTGGTCGAGGTAGGCCACCGGACCATAGGACATGACGACCTTGGACCCTGCGGTGAGGCTGGCGCGAACGTTGACCAGGGATTGCGAGGGGCTCCAGAACTGGATGGCGTCCTCGGGGTTGAGCTTCCCGTCCGCGATCTCACTCCAGCCGAAGGCCCTCATGCCCAGGTCGTGGATGATGTCGGAGATCTTTGTGACGACCTCTGTCCACCGGGCGCTGCCGTACCGGGAGGTGTAGGAGCTCACCTCGTCGCCGCCCATGCCCAGGTACTTGCCGCCCGTCATGTCCCGGATCTGGGTCAGGACGTGACGGATGAACGTGAAGGTCAGGGGTGAATCGGGGTCAAGGTAGGAATAGCCGACGATCCCGGTTCCGTTGTGGGCGACCGTCGACTCGCCCGCGACGGGTTCCACCCCGGGGGGGTCCCAGCGGCCTGGCGTGTCGTGGTAGGCCTTCCAGCTTGATCCTTCGGTGTTGAGCTGCGGGATCGAGTGGAGGGCCGAATTGGTATGACCCGGGAGGTCAATCTCGGGGATGACCGTTACAAATCGATCTGCCGCGTAGGCAACGATGTCCTGGTAGTCCTCCTGGGTGAAGAACCCCGCGTGTCCCGCCTCGCCGTCCATTCCGAGTTCCGTCATCGCCGTTGATCCGCCGACGCTGGCAAGGAGCGTGTAGTCGATGGGGTCGCCGGGTTCTTTGCCCTCGTTGGTGATCTCGATCCGCCATCCCTGATCATCGGCCAGGTGAAGATGAAGAACGGAGACCTTGTACTCGGAGATCGCGTCGATGTACTTCTTGACCTCATCGGGGTTGTACCAGGAGCGGGCCGTGTCGAGCATGGTGCCACGCCAGGCGAAACGAGGTCCGTCGTAGATGTTGATCTCAGGAATGGTCCACTCAGCATTGACGGCTCGGGGCGCGTTCATGGCGACGGGGAAGAGCTGCTTGAGTGTTTGGGCGCCATTCCACAGCCCGTGGCCCGACGGTGATCTCAGAGCGAGCCCCACGCCCCGCGCCATGAGGTGATAGGCCTCGTTATCCCCTTCGATGTCAAAGGCGTCAACACCATCGAATGACCAGGAAGAGCTGATGGAGAAGGCGATGTCGTGGGGACCAGGGGACGGCGTCACCATGTCGACGGGAAGCGGGAAGCCAGTGGCCACACGTAGCGGCTCGGCCGTGAGTTCCGCGATACGAGCCGCCTCGTTCCCGTTGGGGATGAACTTGGACTCCTCGGTCAACGTGAAGCGTCCCGGCCCGATCCGCTCGAGTTGAGCGGGCAACGGAACAAGGCCCAGTTCCTTGGCGAGGGCGCGGTCCACGGGATCATCCGTCACGGCCCCTCCGGCAGGGGCCATTGCCATGAGACTCACCGAAACCGCAGCCGAAAAGACGAGGGCCCATGGGCGCCCCCAACGTCGTGTCATTGATAGCACCACCTTTGGTGGACTGGAGGGTGTCCTACCCCCCACTAAGCGGCTGGATGAGTCGCCTATTCTTCCACATGGGACAGCAAGCCGTCGAGCACATCTAGGGCTTGCTCGCTCTCAGAGGAGAGAATCACGGTGTCGCCGCAGCGGACTCCGAGTCCCATGACGGCGAGAATGGAGTTCGCGGGGACAGGGGTCTGCCCCGCCATCCCAATCGTCACGGGCGATCCGACGTCGCTCGCGGCCTTGACGAAGATGGCGGCTGGTCGGGCGTGGAGGCCGTCCTTGGCCTTGACGATGATCTGGCGTTCCACGTCGCTTACGTTCCTTTCGAGCTAGTCCAGGTCGGCGAGAACCGGAAGCCCTTCGGTGACGATCCGGCGAGCCTCATCGGCCGTCGCGCAGTCCAGCGCGGCATGAGCGAGCCTACGGCACTGCTCCATCGTTGTCGATGCGAGAACGTGCGCTACATCAGGCAGTGAGACCACAGCCATCGACAGGGAGGCAATGCCCAGTCCCGCGAAGACGACCGCGAGCGCCGGGTTGGCCGCGGACTCTCCGCAGACCCCGACTGGCCGGCCATTGGCCGCGCCGCCCTGGCAGACCTGGGCGACCATACGCAGGACCGCAGGGTGGAAGGCATCAATGTACTTCGCGAGCGGCGCGTTCATCCGATCAGCCGCCATGACGTATTGGGTCAGGTCGTTGGTTCCGATCGACGCGAAACTCGCGACGGCGAGGATCTCTTTGGCCATGATGGCCGCTGAGGGCACCTCGACCATGACCCCCGACTCGTCGATGCCGTGGCGCGTACAGGCGTCCTTGAACCGGGCGGCGTCTCCCACGCTCGCGACGAGCGGGGCCATGACGCGGACCTCGGTGTCGACTCCATCGCAAGCCATCGCGATCGCAGCGAGCTGGTCGTCAAGGATGGTCGGATGGAGTTCAGCGATTCTTAGGCCCCGGACTCCGAGGGCTGGGTTCTCCTCGGGGGGCATGTGGAGGAAGGGGAGGGGCTTGTCAGCCCCCGCGTCGAGGGTGCGGATCGTGACGGTCTTGCCCTCGAAGATTTCGATGACGCGGCGATACTCGCGCGCCTGCTCGTTAACGGTGGGCGCGTCGGTTCTGCCGAGGAAGGCAACCTCGGTCCGGAACAGGCCCACCCCCTCTGCTCCGCCGGCAGCAGCCGCTTCGGCGCCCCGAGCGTCGCCAATGTTGGCGAGGAGTTTGATTCGGTGGCCGTCAGCCGTATGGCCCTTGCCGGAGAAGCTCCGGGCAGCCCGCGCTTTCGCCTTGGCTTCGGCGTCGCGCACCTGCGCTTTGGTGGGGCCGATGACGACTGTCCCCTTGGTGCCGTCGATCAGCAGGTCGACCCCGTCGGTAATCTCCTCGGCTTCGGCGAGTCCCAGGACAGCTGGGATGCCTCGCTCGCGGGCGACGATGGCCGTGTGGGAGGTGGCTCCGCCGTCGCGAGTCACGATGCCCAAGATCCAGGCGGGGTCGAGCCGGGCGGTATCGGCGGGAGCTAGGTCGGTTGCGACGAGGATGAAGGGTTCGGGCCTCTCAGGAATGCCCACATCGCCCTGCCCCGTCACGTGGGCGATGATGCGATCGCGAACGTCGCGAACGTCGGTGACTCTCTCGGCCATGAGGCCGCCGATCGCCTCAAACTGGGAGGCTACGCCCTCGCAGGCCTCCCAGATGGCCCGATCGGGCGAGAGGTTCTCACACATGACAAGGTCCCCAGCCGCCGTGAGGAGACTGGGGTCCCTTGCGATGAGTGCTGTGGCCTCAAGGACCTCAGACGCCGACCCCTCGGACTCGCAGGCGATCTGCTCGAGCTTGCAGGCAACGGCCTCGGCCGCCCCCTGAAGTCGTTCGACCGCCACAGCGGGGTCGGTCCCCGGCGCCAGGAGGGCGCCGGGGACCGGTTCGCTTCCACGCCGCATGCATGCGGCTGTGGCATGAGCCAGGCCGGGGCTTACACCCAGACCTTGTGCGGTCGGCATAGGAAGCTAGGCTCCGGACGGTGCCTTGTCCATCGGCTGGTCGATGATCGACAGTGCCGCGTTCTCGGCATCCCCTTCCTCGCGACCGGGGGTCTTGAGGTTGAACTTCGTGATGACGAAGCGGAAGAGGAAGTAGTAGATCACGGCGAACACGACGCCGACGAGCAGGATGAGGAGCGGCTTTGTCGCGATCGTCCAGTTCAGTAGGAAGTCTGTCGCTCCCGCAGAGAAGGAGAAGCCTTGATGGAGGTCCAAGGCGTTGCAGACCGCCAGTGAGATACCGGTCAGCACCGCGTGCACGCAGTACAGCGGGAACGCGATGTAGACGAACGAGAACTCGATCGGCTCGGTGATGCCGGTGAGGAACGCGGTGAGCGAGGCACCAATCATGATGCCGCCGACAGCCTTGCGATTCTCAGGATTGGCCGTGTGCCAGAAGGCTAGAGCTGCTGCTGGCAGGGCGAACATCATGATGGGGAAGAAGCCCGTCTGGAAGGTTCCAGCCGAAGGATCGTGGTGGAGGAAGCGCGGGATATCGCCGTTGTAGACCTCGCCCTCCCACTCCCACTCTCCGAACTGCATCCACGGCATCGAGTTGAGGATGTGGTGCAGGCCGAAGGGGATGAGCAGACGGTTCAGCGTGCCGAAGATCAGGCCGCCGACGATGACGTTGCCAGTCACACCGTCCGAGACCTTCTTGATGAGCCAGTCGAAGGCCGGATAGATGTTGGCCAACAGGATGCCCACGAACACGGCAACGAAGGCCGTGATGATCGGCACGAAGCGCCGACCGCCGAAGAAGGCCAAGAAGACAGGCAACTTCTTGCGGTAGTACCGGTCGTAGAGCTTGGCCGCGATGACACCCATGATGATGCCGCCGAGCACCCCGTAGTTGACCGTGGCGTCGGGCTTGGAGAGCACCTTCGTCACGTTCGTAAACACGAAGTAGCCGATCGCGGCTGCGAGGGCCGTCGGCCCCTCAGCCTTCTTCGACATGCCGATGGCGACACCCATCGCGAAGATCAAGGCCAGGTTGCCAAAGATGGCGTCACCGGCGGTGGCAAGGACGCCGGCGACTTGGTTCAGCCATTCGCCGGCATGCTTGCCGAGTCCGTCGGCGCCCAACATGTCGGGCTGGCCGAAGCGAAGCAGCAGGCCAGCGGCCGGCAGCGACGCGACAGGAAGCATAAGAGAGCGCCCAATGCGCTGGAGTGATGCGAGCGCGGACCCGCCCTTGGCGGACCCGGCAGTTGCAGTGGTCATTGTCACTGACTCCTCGTCGAGACTTGGAAGTTGTGTCTGGCCCGGGTGGGCCATGGTGTAGACATCATGGAGATGTCTATACCAGATGTTCACAACTTAGGTGCGAGAGGCCTCCCGTGTCAAGGCGAGCCCGCCGAGCGACACCAACATGATCTCCGCCGCCAACTGACAGCGGTCCTAGACGTAGACTGAGCCCGATGCAGACCGCGACGAGCGACGGGACACAACCCTCTGGTAGGAGGGGGTTGGGAGTGAAGTACATCCAGGTCCGCAACTACCTGCGAGCCCAAGCCACTCACCAGCTCGCTGTCGGCGAAGCCATCCCCTCCGAGCGCGAGCTGTGCACCCAGTTCGGCGTCGCGCGCATGACCGTCCGGCAGGCAGTGGACGCCCTCGTCGTCGAGGGCATCCTCGAAAGAGTCCAAGGCAAGGGAACCTTCGTGGCCCAGCCGAAGGTGGACCTCCAGGTGCGCCTGACCTCCTTCGGAGAAGAGATGGGACGCAGGAAGATGGCCCCGTCCTCGCGCCTGTTGTCCGCCGACACCCGGATCCCACCGCCCGACATTGCCGACATGCTCAACCTCGCCCCGACGGACGCTACCTTCTATCTCTACCGCCTCAGGTTGGCCGATGGCGAACCTCTCGCCCTGAGCGAAGACTGGATCCCAACCTCTCTGATCCCCGGCCTCTTCGATCCCGTCCCACCGACCTCCGTCTACGTGGCCATGACCGAGCGTGGATTCGCCCCCGAATGGGGCGAGGACATGGTCGATGCCGACGAGGCCTCCCAAGACGAAGCCGACCACCTCGGGATCGAGCCTCTGCGCGCGGTCCTGAGGATCGCCCGACGCACCTTCTCTCTCGACAAGGCGCTGTGCTTCAACCGATCTGTTTACCGAGCCGACCGCTACACCCTGTGGGTGCCTCTCTTGGCCCCCAAACCGTCGGTGCCCACCCCGGCGTCGCTGCGCGCCGACACCCGTGCCGAGGGAGCCAAACCCGCGCCTGGCCCCCAATTGACCAAGGAAGTACGTCGATGACCATCCGAGCTCAAGACATCCTCCAAGGCCTCGGAGGAAGCGACAACATCCTCGAGATCGAACCCTGCGTCACGAGGATGCGTGTCATCGTGGCTGATGAAGGGCTCCTCGATCCGACAGGCCTTAGACACGCCGGCTGCCACGGCGTGGTCCAACGAGGGGCCGCAGTGCAGCTCGTGCTTGGCCCCCGCGCCGACGCTCTGGCCGCCGAACTCGGGGATCTGACCTGGCATCGGACCTCCGCCGAGGGAGAATCCCGGAAAGAACCGGGCGTTTCTTGACATAGACCTCGTGGGTCTGGGTAATCTAGACCACTAACACTCCCGGGAGGCCTGGATCGGCAACCCAGTCGCCGAGGCTCCGGGGTACCAACGAAACGAGAAACACATGAGCAAGGCTGAGAAGATCCTCAAGGCCCTGGGCGGCAACGACAACATCGCCGAGATGGAACCGTGCATCACGCGGCTTCGCGTGCAGGTCGTCGACCCGTCGAAGGTTGACGAGCCAGGCCTGATGGCGGCAGGAGCCTTCGGCATCACGTCGTCTGGCACCATCATCCAGGTCGTCGTCGGACCCGAGGCCGAGAATCTGTGCGAGGACATCGAGGACTTGAGGTGAGCCTGACCGTCCTAGCCCCTATCGCTGGTACGGTCCTTCTCCTCTCCGACGTCCCCGACGAGGTCTTCGCCGCCGGAATCGTCGGCGCCGGGTGTGCCATTGACCCCGGCGACGAGCCGAGCGTCGCGATCGCACCCGTCGCAGGCAAGGTGGTCAAAGTCCACCCCCACGCTGCCGTGATTGAGGCTGCCGCCGAGCGCGGAGTCCTCTTCCACCTCGGCATCAACACCGTCAAGCTCTCCGGCGAAGGATTTGACCTCCGCGTCGAGGAGAAGGAGGTCGTGGATGCCGGACACGAGATGGTGGCCTGGTCCCCCGCCGACGTAAGGGCGAAGAACCTGAGCGCCATCTCACCGGTCATCGGCCTCCAGGCCCCGCCGGACGCCATCGTCCCCCTCGTCGAGCCCGGCAGCGTCGTGGCGGCAGGCGACAAACTCTTCACCTGGCTCTGATGGGTTTCTACAGGCTCTGGCGCCGCTTCGTCGACTGGTTCCGAAGCTCCGACGACTCGCCGCGCCGTGACAAGATCACCATGTGGGTGGTCGTCGGCATCCTCTTTGCCATCGGCGTTGGCATCTTCATGAGGGCAGGGAACAAGCCCAGGGTCGAACCGGAAATCGTCCGCTCGCCGGACGGCGCAATTGTTGAGACGGTCAATGCCTCGATTCGGTTCGCGCAGGCGGGTGACTGCATCCTAGGACTCCCCGAAGACGACATCGTCGACAAGGTCAAGTTCGTTCCCTGCTCCGAGCCTCACCGCGTCTATGTGATGGGGTTCACCAAAGCCTTCGCCACAGCAGAGCCCAAGGACGGCGCAGCCGCCTACATCGAATGCGTGGACATCGCCGAGACCGTGACCGGCAAGAACCCCAACAGGGACCGGACCGACTACACTCCTGCCCTCCTCCCCCTTCCCCCCCAAGAAGGCCGACCACCGGGATTCCTCTGCATGGCCGACTACGGCATGGCCACCGCACCCCCCCTCCCCGTAACCCCCACCCCCTCCCTAGCCCCCTAACTGGCTGGCGAGAGCGTCTCTCTAGGGGGCCAGGTGGGCGAGGAGGTTGCTGGGGCTGATGGCTTCTACGGGGCCATGGGCGAAGGCTGCGCCGTCTCGGGTCACGATCCAGCGAGCTCCAGCGGCCAGGGCGCTCGCAAGGATCAGACCGTCCTCGAAGTCGGGCTCGTTGGACTCCAGGGCGTCGCGGCAGGTGGTTTCATCAATGGTCAGCACTGATGTGGCCCGCACAAGCACTCGGACGGCCTGGCGGGCGACGGGTTCGCCAGCGACGCGAGTCAGGATGTAGTAGACGTCTTTCAGCGAGGTTGCTGGCACGCACAGGCCTACCCCCTGCAAGGTGAGCGCGCGGACGACCTCTGTCGCTGTGGCGTGCTCGGGCCGGGCGCTATCGAGGTAATCCAGCAGCACGTTCGTGTCAAGGACCGCCCTAGCCATGCCTCCGCCTCAGCTCCGCGTCCAGAAGGGCCGCCGCGTCGTCGTCGCTGGTGATGGCCGGGGAGTGGGAGATGCCGGCGATGGTCTCGAGCAGGGCCAGCCGTCTCTCGCGGTCTGCGTGTGCCGCGCCTTGTGCGGCTTCCACCTCGTAGGCAGGCAGGCGCTGCTCCCGAGCGATGTACTCGAAAAGGTCACGAATAGCCCGGGAGGGTGTGCTGCGAACAGAAGCCAAGACCGCCTCCGCATCCCGCTTCACCTGCGCATCGATCCGCCCGTTCACCAGTACCGTACTCACCGTCCACCTCCAATCGTCTTACCGTAAGACAAGACTAGCACAACGTAGTCCTCTGCACCGCACAGCGGGGCGGCGAGCTGCTTTTTCAGTAGGCGGCGGTGATTCTGGCGACTAGGTCTTGGCGCTCGTCGGGGGGGAGGAAGGCGGCGTGGGCGGCGGTGATGGCGACATCCTTGAAGTCGAGCATGGACCAGTTGGCCTCGACCAGGAGCAGGGTGATCTCGCGGCTCATGGTCGTGTCGGACATCAGGCGGTTATCGGTGTTTAGGGTGACGGCGAATCCCAGGCGCTTCAGCGCGGAGATCGGGTGGGTGTCAATCGACGAGGCGGCGCCTGTGTGCAGGTTCGAGGTCGGGCACATTTCCAGGGCGATCCCCCTCGTGAGCAGCAGCGACGCGACCGGGCCGAGGACAGCAGGTTCAGTGTCCACCCCCGGCTCCGTAAGAGTCCCAGAGCGCACCTCTACCCCGTCCCCCACCCGCGACAATCCCCCAAACCGCCTCCCCGACCCAGACAGCTGCCCAAACCGCACCCCAACCCCAGCCCCCGGCCCGATCCCCGAGATGTCCTCAATAATCCGCACCCCATGCCCAACACGCGCCGCACCCATCTCCTCCACGGCCTCGCGGATTGACTCCACCCCGTCGGCCTCGCCCGCATGGATCGTGAACGGGAACTCAGCCTCGCGGAGCAGGGCAAACGCCGCCGCATGCCGCCTGGGCGGGAATCCCGCCTCCGGTCCCGCGATGTCGAATCCCACGACCCCGCGCCCGCGGAACCGCAGCGCCGCCTCGGCCACCTCAAGCGACCGGTCCGCCTGGCGCATCGCACAGGTGATCGCCCGAGCCGTGATGTGGCAACCCTGCGCCGCCGCCTCAGCCTCTCCCTCACCCAGCCCCGCCAGCACCGCATCGATGGCCTGGTCAAGTGTCATCCCAGCCCGACCATGCTGCTCAGGCGCGAATCGAAGCTCGGCATAGGCGACGCCATCGTCCGCAAGATCTAGAACGGCTTCGCGGGCGACTCGCGCTAGGGACTCAGCCGTCTGCATGACGGCGAGCGTGTGCTCGAAGGTCGCGAGGTACGCGGCCAGCGACCCGGCCGCAGCCGCGTCAGCAATCCAGTCCCCGACCGCCGCCGGATCCTCGCCCGGGAGACGGTGTCCGGCCTGCTCAGCGAGCTCCCAGAGGGTCTCGACGCGCAGCCCACCATCTAGGTGGTCGTGGAGAACCACCTTCGGCAAGCGGGGAATCCCCGTCGGAAAGACCGTCACGCCCCCGACCCTACCCCCGACCGGGGACACGGCCAGTGTTACCCGCGGGCGCCGGAGGCATAGGCGACGGCGGTGGCGACAAAGACTTCGGTGCCGACGGGGATCGCTGCTTCGTCGATGTCGAAGTCGCCCTGGTGGAGGTCGTATTCTGGGCCGCCGGGCGCCATCGTCCCCAGTCGGACTAGGGCGCCGGGGATTTTCTGGGTGTACCAGGCGAAATCCTCGCCTCCCAGCGACTGCTCGGCGACGCCGACGCCTCCCTCGCCTAGCATGAGGCGGCCGGCCGCGGCGACAAGGCTGGCCATGCCGGGCTCGTTGTCGACCGGTGGGACTCCACGCTCATGTCGCACCTCGGTGCGCACGCCGTAGGGCTTGGCGATGTGCGTAACAGCGTCGGCCAGGACCTGGCTCGCCTCCTCCCAGGCGCGGACGTCCAGGACACGCAGGGTGCCTTCGATCACGGCCGAGCCGGGAATCGCGTTGTGGACCGAGCCCGCGTGGACGGCTCCCCACGTGAGGTTCGCCCCGGAGCGCGGGTCGAGTCGCCGGTCAAGCACGGCGGGCAGCTGGACCACGATCTGCCCCGTCGCAAACACCAGGTCCTGAGTCAGATGAGGCCGAGACGTGTGTCCACCGTCGCCATATGCGTAAATCGTGACCTGGTCGGAGGCCGAGGTGATGGGACCCGGCCGGATTGCGATGGTGCCAGCCTCGTAGCGCGGGTCGCAGTGCAGCGCGATGATCGCCGCTACATCGTCCAACGCCCCGGCCGCGATCACTTTCAGGGCGCCCGAGGGATGAACCTCCTCCGCCGGCTGGAAGATCAGGCGAATCGGGCCCGGCAGCAGCCCGCGCCGATCCAGCTCCGCCAGCGCAAGCCCCGCCCCCAACGCGCAGGCCACGTGGGCGTCATGCCCGCAGGCGTGAGCCACGCCATCGACCGTCGACGCGTGAGGCGTGCCCGTGCGGTCCTGAACCGGCAGCGCGTCCAGATCCGCACGAATCGCCAAACGGGAGGGCCCGTCCGGCCCAAGATCGCAGGTCAGCCCCGTTCCCGGGAGGCGCCGCGGCGCCAGCCCCGCCTCCTTCAGCCGCGCCATCACCAGGGAGGTTGTCCTCGCTTCGTGGTGGGCCACCTCGGGATGGCGGTGGATGTCGCGGCGCACCTCAATGAGTCGCGGAGTGACATCGCGCACGATGGCGCGAATCGCCTCACGCTGCTCCTGCGCCAACGCCATGGCCTGGTCGGGAAAGTCCTGCACGCTGCAATACCCTACGCGCCCTTGGGCGACGGGGCATCCGAAAGGCCACAAGTACTCCACGCAGGAGGCAACGTACGTCGGGCGGCGTGTTCCCTGAGAGGTGAACGGCGGGGTGTGATCGAACGCCGTCTCGAACGTTTTGGGGACGGAGGAATGTACGAGAGGACGTGGAATCGGGGCGGGGCTGGGGCGGGTTAGGTGAGGTCCGCCATCGTGCGCGACCAGTTGAGGCGATCTTTGATCTCGGCGAGTTCGGAGGCGGAGGCTTTGTGGGCGCGGCGATCGGCGTCGGAGGTGCCGACGAGGCGGAAGGTGTAGTCGAGGGTCAGGCGGGGCAGGCCCTGCTCGCGGGCGAGCTCTACACAGACGTCGGGTCCCTGGTCACGGCAGGTTTCCGCGAGGGCGGTCCAGCCGGCGATCGCCTCCGGGTCTGTCGAGCGGGCGGTGATGTCGATCGCGGCCGAGCGGGTGCGTTCACGGTCCGACTGCTGGTCAAACATGAAATTGCCAAGGGAGTAGACGATGAGCTTGCCCTGGTAGACCTCCGAGGGCTGGATCCAGTGAGGGTGGTCGCCAAGGACCATGTCAGCGCCGGCGTCGATGAGGGCGTGGTAGGTGCGGGTCTTGATCTGGTCGGCTGCGGCGACGTACTCGGCCCCCATATGCGGGAGGGCGATGACGGGCAGGACGTCCTTGTAGCGCGTGACGACGTCAATCGACTCTTGGCTGGGGATTTGGAAGAGGCCGTGGTAGCCACACATGACCAGGGGAATGCTCGCGTTCACCTCGCGTTCCTCGGCCGATGACGGGAGTTCAGTCTCGTCGTAGCCGATCGTTGCGGGGATGGTGACGATGCCGCAGAGGTCCTCGAGCTGGTTCGGATCGTAGTGGCCGAAGTATTGGATTCCGTGCTTGGTCAGCTGCTTCTTTGTCGTGGCGAAGCCTTTGGTGCCCTGGTTGTCGGTGTGGTTGTTCGCCAGGGTGTAGGCCGTGAACCAGCGGGCTGCCTCCGTGAGGTACTTCGGCGGGCAGTTGAAGGTGAGGGTGGCTTCCTGGTCGGCCGAGGAGAGGGTGAGGTTGGGGACGGTAGGACACTCGAGTCCCGCGATCCAAGCGTCGTAGCGATCGCGCTTGAGGGTGTGGAGCAGGGAGAAGGGGTACTCGATCCCCAGGTCCGAGGCGTTAGACCAGTCGTCAACGTAGCGCCCCCAGAAGGTCATGCCTGCGACTAGAAACCGGGTGGTCAGGGTCTTGGGTTCTTGGGGTTCGGTGGAGGTGGGGGTTGGTGTTGTGTCGGCGGATTCGGGGGTGAGGGCGGGGTCGGTGTCGGGGGCCTGGTCGGTGCCCGGGTCGGGGATCTGCTCGGGGATTGAGTCGGGGATTGGGTCGTGCGTTGGGCCGGTCGGGGCGATGGGCTCATCTGTCGCAGACATGGGATGGTCACTTGACATGATGAAGGTCGCGAGTACCGCCAGAACGACACCGATTCCCACCATCACCCACATGCCGCGCATCCTCGCAGGGGGACGCTGTCTCTGGGGCGCTGGCGGCGTGCTCATCGCTCCATCGTAGGGCCTTCCTCCCCAGGCAACGCTGGCGGACCCCACCCCCGCCGATAGAAGGTCGTTTCGCTGAATTCCGGGGAGGAGAATTCAGCGAAACGACCTTCGATCGGAGGATTGGGGGCGGCGAACGCTACTGGAACCTGGCCACTAGGGCTTCGGCGAGGGTGGGCGCGGTGAGGGCGACGGAGACGATCGCGATGTCGGCCGCCTTGGCTCGGTCCACGAGGTGAACCAGGTCGTCGGGACCGGCAGGAGCGATCGCCGTCATGCGGCGCGCAGGCAGGTCAACGGCGGTATCCAAGAAACCGAGGTGCTGGCAAATGGCAACCAGGAGGTGCACTTCCCCGACGCTTCGCGCCACCACCGCGATGCGCGCGGCAGGACCGTGTTCGCGGACGAAGTCGTCGAGGCCCTGGTGAAGCGTCACCTCACGTTCGACTCGCATGATGGTTGTCGCGATTGCCTCGGCCTCCTCGGGGCTCGCCGGCAGGAGGAAGAAGGCACGTCCCGCGTGGGATGCGAGCTCGGTGATCCCGAACTCGGCCGCCGCCGCCTGGGCGCCTTCCAGGCCGTCAGTCGGCCTTGACACCACGCACACGCCACTGCTTCGACTCAACGAAGCCGCGAGGACAAGAAGGCGGTGCTCATCGGGATCGAGGTTCCTGACCTTGGTCTCTCCCGCCGCCTCCAGACCGAAGAGACTCGCCATCTCCCAGGCAGCGTCGACCGGAAATGGGTTCCCTGCTGCAGTGTGGACAAGGGCGAGGTTGGCGGTCACGGTCTCGTGGGGACGCGGGTTAAACGCGGCAGGAGCCGTGGGTAGCGGGCTGCTCCAACCGGGACCGCTGAGCCGTCCGACCAGCGGTTTTGCTCTTCCAGCCAGGAGCTGCGCGAGGCGCTCGGCGCCGGGGCCGACAAGGGCAGCGACCTCGTGTTCGCGCAGGTCAAAGGAGAGGTCGGCGAGGGTGAACCGGCCGTTGTCGACAACCGCGATGCGGTGGGCGGAGAGGATGACCTCGCCGAGAGCCGCACGGCCTCGTCGAACTGCAGCGGTGTCGGCCGGAGCAGGGGGAGGGGGAACCGGGGATTCCAACTCCGCGGCAAGATACGAGAACTCCTCACCCTCACCACTCCACTCGCCGGAGACCGGAGCCGGAGATTCCACGCCGGAGGTGAGGTGGGACGCGGCAGCGGAATCCACCTCCGCAGCAAGATACGAGAACTCCTCACCCTCACCACCCCACTCAGGGAGCAAATCGTCATGCTCGTCGGGGCCCAGCACGGGAGAATCCACGCCGGGGGCAGGGCCGGACAAGGATGGCGGCTCGGGCGAGTCCACTTCCGCATCGGGTGGGAGGGTTTGTTCGGGGAGAGGGATGAGGGGGGTTGAGGGGTGGGACGGAGGATTGACGCCTGTGGGGTCGGTGGGTGCGTCAGTTCGCGCGTGGTCCATCGGTGAGTCTCGCTTCTTCGCCCAGGCTGGGGCACCAGTTGCCTACCAGGCTGCGGCTGGGGTCGGGGGGCATTCCTTAGGGTCCAGACTACCCCCATTGACAACGCGGAATACTTATGCGGGACGTGCATGTCGCGACAGACGAGATACCCCACGCAGCGTCAAGAGTTACCCGAACGCGGCACTACAGCAGGCTCAAGTCCCCCTCGGCGGCCAAGGCGGAGGGTAGGTCGCGGACCTGTTGGGCGGCATCGCGCCTGGTCACCAGCACCACGTCGCCCATATCGACGACAACAGCATCCTCCACACCGACCACCGCAACCGCCCTACCGGTCGTGGACACCACCGTCGCGCCGGGCGCATCCACAGCCAGGACGCGACCGACCTCACCAAGCCGCCGGACGTCATCGTCCCCTGCGGGCAGGAGACGGGCAACGGAGTCCCAATCGCCCACGTCATCCCAGGCGAAGCCTGCGGGAATCACCGCCACTCCCCCGTCAGCGGCCAGCGGCTCGGCGATCGCGTGGTCGATCGCCACCTTTTCCAGCGCGGGCCACTGCTCGTCGAGGATGCGGGCGCGGTCGGGCGTGTCCCAGGCGGCGGCGATGGTGCGAAGCCCCTGGTGCAGCGCGGGACGATACCGGGCGAGGGAGTCCAGCAGGACATCGGCGCGGGCAACAAACATCCCCGCATTCCAGCGGTACTCCCCCGTCGCGAGATACTCGGCCGCCACCGAGGCGGATGGTTTCTCCACAAACGCCGCGACCCGCCGCGCCCCCAACCCCACCAGCGGTTCTCCCAGGTGGATGTAGCCGTAGGCGGTGGAAGGGCCGGTGGGCGCGATGCCGATCGTGGCGACGTAGCCCTCGCGCGCGGCCTCGACGGCCCCGCCTACGGCCGCGCCAAACTCCGACCGCCCCGAGATCGCGTGGTCGGCCGCAAAGGAGCCGACAATGACGCCCGCTTCCCGCTGCTCCAACACCGCGGCAGCTAGGCCAATCGCCGCCATCGAGTCCCGCGGTGAAGGCTCGATGAGGATCTCCACACCTCCCGGGAGTTGATGAACGATGGCGGCCCCATGGGCTTGGCCCGTCACGACGACTATGCCATCGGGGCCGGTCAGGGGCATGAGGCGGTCCCAGGTCGCCTGGATGAGGGTGCGACCCGAGCCGGTGAAGTCACGCAGGAACTTGGGTTCCGATCGGCGGGACAGCGGCCACAATCGCGTGCCCGCCCCGCCCGCCGGGATGATGGCGCGAAAACCGGGGATGACGGTGGTCATGGGCACACGGTAGCCCGGGCGGCAGGACTCAGCGGGGAGGCATGGCGCGAGAACCGGGTGTCGCAGCGGTGGCCGGCTCCCTGACGTGCTCCTCAGCGAGAAGCCAACCCCGTGCCCAGCGCGAACCTCTCCACGAGGTGCCAGGCGCCGGACTCCTCCTGGGCGTAGAGATCAACCTCGTTGGCAACAAACGCGGCATCGAACCCCGCTAGGTCTTCCTGTGCCTGGTCAAGCAGAGAATCGGCGACCTCTTGCGCCACGGTGACATGAGGGACAAAGCAGAACGGCCGCTCCCGCTCCATGAGCCCGGTGTGGACCGCCTCGTACAGCGCGGCACACTCCGACGCCCCTTCGACGACCTCGACAAACACCACGGGAGAGACCGGTCTGAAACTCGCCGTCCCCCGCAAACGCAGCCCAAACGGCGCAACCAAAGCCAAAGCCGCGCGCACCAGGGCGCCGATCGCGCCGTCATCGTCCGCAGGAACGAGGGTGGGAGGAATCAGGGTGACGTGCGGGGGAATCAGATTCGCGCCCGGATCGCCAAAGCTCAGGCGGGCGTCGCGCAGGAGGCTAGCCCACGGCTCGGGGACGGTGATGGCCAGGCCGATGCAGCGCTCGCCGGGGCCAGCGGAGGGAATGACCATCAGCGCGCACCCGTGCTCCGCGCGCCCGTGCCCGGCGTACACGGCGTACCCGGCGTACCCGGCGCGAGCAGGCCAAACCGGCTGGCGATCCGCCGGAAGACCGGGCCTGCGATCTCGCGGGCGCGCTCAGCCCCGCGGGCTAGGATCCGGTCAAGCTCGTCGGGATCGGCTAACAGCGCCTGGGCGCCTTCGCGGATCGGGCGGAAGGTCTCGACCACGACCTCGGCGAGATCCACCTTGAGGTGGCCGTACATTTTCCCTTCATACTCTGCGGCAATGTCGCCGGGTGCGCGGTTGGTCAGAGCCCCGTAGATCGAGAGCAAGTTGGAGACGCCGGGCTTGTTCTCCGGGTCAAAGCGGATCGTGGTCTCGGTGTCGGTCACCGCTGATTTCACCCGCTTGGCCAGGACCTTCGGCTCGTCGAGCAGCTCAAGAATCCCGGTGGGCGAGCCGGTCTTCGACATCTTCGCGCCCGGGTTTTGCAGATCGTAGATCTTGGCCGTCGCCGCCGTGATCAGCGCTTCGGGGACGATGGCGGTCCCTTCCCCCAGGCGCGAATTCAACCGGATCGCGATATCGCGGGAGAGCTCGAGGTGCTGGCGCTGGTCCTCCCCGACGGGCACGGCATGGGCGTCGTAGAGGAGGATGTCCGCCGCCTGGAGGATTGGGTAGTCGAAGAGGCCAACGTTGGCACCTTCGGAGCCTTGCTTCTGGGTCTTGTCCTTGAACTGGGTCATCCGCCCGGCTTCGCCGAAGCCTGTCACGCAGTTGAGCAGCCAGGTGAGCTCGGCGTGTTCGGAAACGTGGGACTGGACAAAGAGGATCGACCGGTCGGGATCCACCCCGGCAGCGAGCAGCTGCGCCGCGGTCACCCGGGTGCGACGCAGAATGTCAGCGGGATTCGGGTTGACCGTGAGGGCGTGGAGATCGACGACCGAGTAGACACAATCGTGAGTCTCCTGGAGTGTGACCCAGTTGCGGACCGCTCCCAGGTAGTTGCCGATGTGCAGGGAATCGGCGGTGGGTTGGATCCCGGAAAAAACGCGGCGGCGGTCGGCTGGCACGGGCACCATTGTTGCATCCGCCGCACGGTGCCCTGACCAGCCGCGAGATGTCAGCGATAGTCCACCACGAGTGGAGCGTGGTCCGACCAGCGCATGTCCCACGATGCCGCCCGGTCCACCCGGGCCGATCGAGCGAGCGACGCCAACGATGGCGTTGCCAGGTGGTAGTCGATCCGCCAGCCGACGTCCCGGTCGAACGCGCCCCCACGCCAGGACCACCACGTGTAGGGCCCGTCCACATCGCCGGCGAGCCGACGCCCCACATCCACCCATCCCAGCTCGTCAAACCACGTCGTCAGGTGCGCACGCTCCTGTTCGGTGAATCCGCGCTTGCCGACATTCCCGCGCCAGTTGCGAATGTCCCTCTCGGTGTGGGCAACGTTGATGTCACCGCAGACAACCGCGAGCGCCTCCGGATCCGACCCCAGCTCGCCCAGCCGCCGCGTCATCGCCGCCAAGAACGCGTGCTTGGCCTCCTGCTTCTCGGTTCCCAGCTCGCCGGTGTGAACGTAGGCCGAGACCACGGTGAGGGGCCGCTCCCAAGTGGGGATCTCGACATCGGCCTCCACCCACCTCCCGGTGTTCACGTCCCCCGCGAGCCCCAGCCCCACCCTGCGCTGCGTCATCGTGAGTGCGGTGCCGATGGCGACTCCCGCCCTCCCTTTGATCAGACACTCGTCGTGGTGGATTTCCCGGCCGGGCAGCGCTGTGACCAGCGGTTCGTCCGGCGCGCGGACCTCTTGAAGGCAGACGATGGCGGGAGCTGCCTTGGCGAGCCACCCCGCCATTCCCTTGCGTTGCGCGGCGCGAACTCCGTTGACGTTGACCGTCGCAATGGAAACCATCACTTGCCCTTGAGGGCCTGGAGGAGCTTGAGGCGGGCGCCGGTGCGCAGGATTGACCGCTCGTAGATGCGGGCGGCCAGGGCGATTAGTCCGATGGCGCAGACCGCGAGGATGCCGAGCGAGACCAGCGGCTCCCACAGGGCAACCGAGTCGACGAGGACTCGGAAGGGCATTGCGATCGGCGCGGTGAACGGGATGAAGGACATGATCGCCCGCCCGGTTGGCTGAAGTCCGAAGGAGAAGGCGAAGATGTAGGGCAGCACGATCAGGAGGACGACTGGCATCACCGCGGCCGAGACGTCTTCCATGCGGCTAGCCATTGACGCGGTGCCGGCGTACATCGCCGCGAGGAGCAAGAACCCCAGCGTGAAGAAGGCGATGTACCACAGCATGGGCAAGGTGAGGTCGCCGAAGACCCCCGTGACCCCGGAGACTCTGGATCCAAAGAAGACTGTGGCCGTGAGCAAGGCTGTCTGGCCGACCGCCACGGCGGTGATGCCGAGAACCTTTCCCGCCAGCAGCGCTCGGGCGGGCATTCCGGCGAGGAGGATCTCGACGATCCTCGTCTGCTTTTCCACCACGCTCCGCTGGGCAATGAGGTTGCCAAACAGGGACGCTGCGACAACGAACAGGACGGCGAACAGGACGAGGGCTAGGTAGGACTGGAGTTCGTCGTAGGAATCGGGGGTGAGGAGAACGACCTCTGGGAAGGTCGACAACGCCACGACCAGGGCTTCTGGCGCGGTCGTGTCGGCGATGAGGAGGTAGTGGCCGTCAGCTTTGGTCAGGGCGGCAGCAGCGACCGTGCCGTCGGCGACGAGGCTGCGGGCCTCCTGCTCGTCGGCCACTGGGGTGAGTTCAACGTTGGGGTTGTCGGCCAGCAAGAGGGCAGTGGCGTCATCGGCCGCAACCTCCAAGGGACCCGAGTCGCTGGAGAAGAGCCCGGCCGGGCCGTGAGCCGGGCCCGAGGTCGGCTCGTTGCTCGACGGCGAGGAGGACATGACTCCCACGACGACGAACGCGACCAAGACGAGAGCGATGATGACCGTGGTCGAGATCCGAAATGCCTTGGACCTCAGGAGGCTGCCGGCTTCACGCTTGGCGACGATGGCGATGAGCTGGCGGGATGTCGGAGCGTTCGGCGGGTCGAAGCGCCCTTTGGGAAGTGGAACGGGCGTGAAGGGGCGGCGCGGTCCCTGCTTGTTTCTCTTCATCGTGCGTCCTCCTCTTCGGCGCTGTCGCGAACGATGTCCTTGAAGACCTCGGCGAGCGTGGGGACGGCGGGCCCGAACGAGGTGACGTGGCCCCGGTCGAGGGCGAGGCGAAGGACTTGCTGGGCGGCGTCATCGTTCGCACTGAATTCGATGACGCCGGGCTCCACGGCGGTGGGGGCGACTCCGGGGGCCGAGGGGACCCAGGTGAGGTCGCCGGGGGCGGCGAGGCGGAAGCGGGAGCCGGCGCGGGTCGCGAGGATGTCGTCGCGGCGGCCGGCGGCGCGAATCTGGCCTTCGGCGATGATGACCACGTCTTCGGTAATGCGTTCTACCAGGTCAAGCTGGTGGGAAGAGAAGAGGATGGCGGCCCCGCGGGCGGTGTACTCGGCGAGCAGGGCGGTGACGTTCTCGACGGCGAGCGGGTCGAGGCCGGAGAAGGGCTCGTCGAGGATGAGGACGTCGGGGTCGTGGACCAGCGCGGCGGCGATCTGGGCGCGTTGCTGGTTGCCGAGCGAGAGGGTCTCGACCGGGTCGTAGGCCCGTTTCTTCAGGCCCAGGCGGTCCAGGAGGGAGATGGCGCGGCCCTCAGCTTGGGCTTTGTCGACGCCGTGGAGCTGGGCGAGGTAGGCGACTTGGCTGGCAGCGGAGTCCTTGGGGTAGAGGCCGCGCTCCTCCGGCATGTAGCCGAACCGGGAGGAGACAGCGCGGGTGACGGGCTCGCCGTCGAGGAAGACGCGGCCGGCGTCTTGGGCGAGGACCCCCATGATGATGCGCATGGTGGTCGTCTTGCCGGCGCCGTTTCCGCCAACAAACCCGGTGAGGACACCTCGGGGGACACCGAAGGAAACCTGGTCAACGGCGATGCGCCCGGAGTAAGCCTTGGTGACGCCCTCGACCACGAGGGCATCGGCAACGGAAGAGGTCATGCCTAGAGCGTTGTCGTATCAGCCTGCTGTGTCAAAGCGGCGGGCGTGACACCGCTGGTAGGTCCGCCCCCCAGCAAGCAGAAGTCACAAACCCATGAGCAGAAGTCACAAGTCCAGGTCATGGCTCCCGCGGCAAATTCAGGCACTCCTGTGACCAGGGCAAACGCCGGACGTCGGTGAGGGTGGCTGCGTCGAAACCTGGACTTGTGACTTCTGCCCCCTTGTGGGGGGCCGGCCGACCGGGTCAGGCGAAGGGGACGCGAAGCTGGTCGGCGATCTGGCGGGCGGCGTTCTCGGCTTTGGCTTTGCCGCCGGCGGCGAGGCGGGAGTACCCGAGAGGCTGGAGGCAGAACCGGCGCCCCCCGTCCTTGAGGACCAGGACAGGTCCGACGGTCGAGTCCGGCCTGAAGCCGATCTTGGTGATCCTCTCCCAGATGAACCGGTCGACGGTGACGAAATCGATCTCATCTGCCTTGAATGCGGCGCGCCCGGTGAGAGTTGCCTGGGCCGTGACCTTCCTGCCCGTGCAGGTCACTCTCAGGAGGTAGGCCGCTGCGAGGAGGATGAGGCCCACAACCAGGAAGACGAAGCCTTCGAGGTGAGTCAAGATGCTGCCGCCCGGCGGAGACCAGGTCTCGCCCACCAGCTTCTCCCACAGCCAGAGGTTGAAGATGCCGTCCAGGGTGAGGATGGCGCCCGCGAAGAGAAGGAGCCGCGTTGTCCAGGCTTTCCGCAGTACGATCCGACGCGCCCCAGCCACCCTGCTACCCCATCTCTCACTAGGTCCCACACAACAGAAAGGTGCGACAACGCTACCACGGGCCCTCCCGGCCCCGCACCGAGGCCGATTGAACGCCGTTTCCTACATGAATCGCCCCGCGCTATGTAGGAGACGACGTGGAATCGGCGCTGAGGCGCTAGCGGAAGATGACGGTGCGGCCTTCGTTGGGGAGGATGCGGTGTTCGGCGTGCCAGCGGACGGCTCGGGCCAGGGCTCGGCGCTCCAAATCCTCGCCCAGAGCGACGAGGTCTTCGATGGTGTCGGCGTGGGTGCAACGCTCGACGTCCTGCTCAATGATCGGGCCCTCATCGAGGGCTGAGGTGACGTAGTGAGCGGTAGCACCGATCAGCTTGACACCACGGTCATGGGCCTGTGCGTAGGGACGCGCGCCCCGAAAAGACGGCAAGAAAGAGTGGTGAATGTTGATGATTCTGCCGCTCAGAGCTTGGCAGAAGGAGTCGGACAGGATCTGCATGTAGCGAGCCAGGACCACAAGCTCAACCTCATGGTCGGCGATGAGAGTCTTCAACTGCGCCTCGGCCTCGGGCTTTGTGTCAGGAGTCACCGGGATGTGGTGGAAGTCAACGCCGTAGAACTCCGCGACATCGGAAAGGTCACGGTGGTTTGAGACAAC
>WQYN01000030.1 GCA_009781225.1 Micrococcales bacterium
CTACGCACGGGGTGGCGTCTCCACCGGTCGCTTCGACTGCGGCGCCGAGATGGTTCTCGGTATTCCGTGGTCGACAGCAGCCGATCACTACACCTCGGTTCTGACCCTGACGCTCATCTAAGCGCTGGTCAACCAAACGACAACGCCGGCGCCCACTGGCCCTGCACGTCCTGCAGGGCCAGTGGGCGTCGGCGCGTGTACAATTGGTCTGCGTTCGGCTGCCGCCGTTGGACAGTCGAGTCAGCATTCAAATACAAGAAAACCGGAACCAGCGAACTAGAGATTCTGCCGGTTCCATGTGAGGAGTCACGTGCAATGAAGTATCACTCCGCGCGCGTTCTCAGGGAATCCTCTGGGAGAAGGCGTGCCGTTTCCAGTATCATCGCCGTTGCCCTAGCGGGCACAATGGGGGCACTTGCCCAAGCCCCTGCGGCGAACGCGGCTGAGCCGCTGATCACCGATCCTCTCCCCTACGTACACACGATGTCGGGGACCCAGGGTTCGACCAACAACTTCGGCGGTGCTGCCATGCCCTTCGGTATGGTCCAGTTCTCGCCGGACACCGTCAGCGGCAACGCCCAGTCCACGACCGGCCCGTCCGGCCCTGGGTACCGCTACAACAACCTCATGCTCCACGGCTTCGGAATGACCCATGCCTCCCAGGGTTGCGGAATGGGTGGGGACTTCCCCCTCCTGCCCACGAGCTACAACAACATTACTGGCACCGGAAACAACGGAATGTGGGCGCAGAAACTAGCGCTCAACAAGACGACGGATCCTGATGTCGGGACGCCGGGCTACTACTCGCTTCGTGGCCGTGACACCTCGACGATGAGCGGGACCACCGCCGCCGGTATCTACATCAACTCCGAGCTCAGCGCGACGACTCGCGCCGGCATCGCCAAGTTCAACTTCCCTGCGGGAACCGTTGCCCCAAAGGCTGTGCTCAAGACCGACCAGACCGCCTGGTCGACCTCCTCGTACAACTCAGAGGTGCACGTTGACCCCGCCACCGGGATCGTCACCGCTCGGGCCAACGTGGGCAACTTCTGCCGCAAGTCTGAGCGCCACGACCTGTTCTACGCTCTGAAGTTCGAGCAGCCCTGGACCTCCTTCGGGACTTGGGTCAACGCCGCGGCTCCCGTCGTGGGACGTACCGATGTGTCGACCACGTCGAACAACCGCACCGGCGCCTACTTCACCTTCGCCGATGGCACCGAGCTCATCACTGCCCGCATGGCAATCTCCTACACCTCGGTGGACCACGCCATCATGAACCTCAAGGAGGAGATGTACGGCGGCAGCTTCGCCAACGCTCCTCGGGCCTTCGATGACGTCGTGACGGCCAACAAGGCTGCCTGGAACGACATTCTCAGCCGCGTGCAGATCTCCGGACCTGTCGCTGGGCAAACGGACGCTCGCCAGCGCACCTTCTACTCGATGCTCTATCGCTCCTTCACCCATCCGGCGACCATGGATGACGTGAACGGCGACTACCTGGGCTTTGAGTATCCGCCCCAGGTCCACAACGTCTCGGAGCATCCGGGAGCAGGGGGACGCCAGAGGCACCAGTACACGATGATCTCCGACTGGGACATCTACCGAAACCTCACGCCCTTCCAGGCGCAGATGGTGCCGGACATCACCTCCGACCAGATGCAGTCGCTCGTCAACGCGGCCGAGCAGATGGGTCACTTCCCGCAGTGGACGGTGGCTAACTCCTCGACCAACCAGATGAACGGCGACAACACCGCTCCGATGCTCGGCTTCGCCTGGGAGTACGGCGCTCGCGACTGGGACTACAACAAGGCGATTGACATCACCATCGAGAACACGACCGGCGCCAAGACCGGCAAGTTCACCGGCGGAAACAACCGCTGGCAGGTGGGAATGGCGTCAACGACCGCCATCCCGGAGCCCAACACCCGTTGGCCCATGATGCAGCGTCCTGGCGGCGACTTCTACAACGAGTACAAGTATGCTCCGCAGGTTCGACCCTTCCAGATTGACCACATGGTCGGTGGCGGGTCGCACACGCTCGAGTACGTCGTTGACGACTTCTCGATTGCCCAGATCGCCAAGGACGTGGGACGCCTGGACGTCGCCGAAGAGTTCTACGATCGAGCCCACTGGTGGGCCAACCTCTGGAACCCGACGGCCGACTCCATCCAGCCTCGCGACATCAACGGGCGCTACCCCGAAACCAGCCAGCGTTCGCAGTTCCCGGCCACCTTCGGCTATCGCGGAAACTGCTACGACCTTGGCCAGCAAGGATGGGAAGAGGGCTACGGCGAGCAGTACCTGTGGCTGGTTCCCAACGACCTTCACAGCCTCGGCGTTGCGCTCGGTGGCTGGGACAAGGCACTTGAGCGCCTCAACACCTTCTTCTCCAACGGCTATGTGCGTGGCGCCAGCCGTCCGGAGATGAACCTCGACAACCAGCCGAACTTCAACACCGGCTGGGTCTTCACCTACTGGGGCCGCCCCGACCGGACGGCTCAGGTGATTGACGACATGACGCAGTCGCTGTTCAGCATCAACCCCGCCGGCGGAGAGCCCGGAAATGACGACCTGGGCGCGCTGGCGAACTGGTATGTCAACGGTGCGCTGGGCATGTTCCCGCAGAACTCCGGCACATCGATCATGACCCTCAACACGCCGACCTTCGACAAGATGGTGATGACGACCGGTCACGGCCACGTCCTGACCGTCAACGCCGAAGGTGCCCAGGCTGGGCGTCAATACAACGCGACCCCCGCCGGATCGGGCTACCGGTACATCAACGCCCTGTCGATCAACGGCGTCCCCACGACCAAGTCGTGGTTCGACTTCAAGTTGCTCGAGAACGCGAACCTGACCCTAGACATGACCATCGGGACCACCCCGAATGCCTGGGGCACGCTGCCTGCTGATGTGCCGCCATCGTTCTCCGATGGCGTCAAGCCTCTTGCGCTCAACGTCAACACCGTTAGCACCCCAACGTTTGGTGCCACTCACCTGGTGCCGGGCGCCACGGGGACGGCGACGGTTGACGTCCAGCGCATCGGCGCCAAGGGCGCGGGCTTCACGGTGAACGTCGAGACCTCGCACGCGGGCATTGTCGCGGCTCCTGTCGCGGCACAGACCTTCGATGCCTTTGGCAAGGCGAGCTTCCCGATCTCACTGACCGTCGATCCCTTCTTGGCCGACGGATACTACGAGATGACCGTGACGCTCACCGCAGATGGCACGGCCGTCTCCGAGAAGGGCATCCTCAGGGTCCTCAAGGCCGATGGGCTCGAGACCCGCAAGACGGTCATCGGTACCGGCCACTGGTTGGCGCTCAACGGCTCCTTCGATGGTGCCAACGGTGTGACGTGGTCGGGCGGTACTGGCACGAACATGGGCAACAACACCACGACCAACCTGTATGACCGCCTTGAGCTCGAGAAGGTCGGACTGGCACCGGGTGCCGCGAAGAACTTCACGGCTGACGGCAAGAACCTGCAGGTGATCTGGCCGAACGCGCCGATTGGCTACGCGAATGCCTACCAGCCGGTTGCGAACCAGACGATCGTGCTGGAGCGGCCCACTGCGAAGTTCTCGCTCGTGGGCGCCGCCTACACGGGCACAACGAACCTGTCCACGACGTTGACGCTGAGCAACGGCACGGACACTCAGACGGTTGCCTACCCGGTCGCCTTCTCCAACTGGGTTCTGCCCTCGACCACGGGCAATGTCCAGAACGGAACGTTGGCACCGCAGTACAACAACTCCGTTATCACGTGGACGCCGCACCGCCTCGCTCCCGAGACGGCGACGGATCCGGGGGCCTACGTCTTCGCGACCCAGCCCTATGAGGCACCGGCCGGATGGCAGGTTGTCTCCATCACGTTCCCGGCGGTTGGCACTGGCCAGCGGATCTTCGCTGTTGCTGGCGACGTTCCGGCGCTCTCGGCGACGTGGGCGAACCACCCGGCTCTCGCCGGTGATGTCGTCACCGTGACGGGCAGCGGCTTCGCCGCGAACGAGCCGGTCACCGTGGCGATCAACACCGAGCCCTTCGAGGCCTCGTCCGTTCTCACGGCCAATGGCTTCGGCGAGATCTCCGGTACGGTCACCATCCCGGTCAAGACCTTCTCGACCGGTGCTCACGAGATCACGGCTCGCGCCGCCTCTCTGCCGGACGATGCCGTCACTCCGGTTCCGATCGACATTTCCGTTGCTCACAACGACGGTTGGGGAGCGGCCTTGCAGGCGGTCGTGAACTTCTACGCGGCGGTGTACGAGGCCAATTCGGCCCGCTTCACCCCCGAGTCGTTCGCTCCGTTGGCCGATGCTCTGACCGACGCGCGTTGGTGGATCGCCAAGGGCATGGTCGCTGAAGTCGTGTATCACGCATCTGTGGCTGACCTCGCAGCGGCCGCCGAAGGCCTGAATCCGGTCGTGGACTTCTCCGCGCTCGACGGGGCCATTGTGATCGGCGACACCGTCGTGGCGAACCGCACCCACTATGTCTCGGTGAACATCCCCGCCCTCGAGGCTGCGCTGGCCGCTGCCAAGACCGTTCGCGGTGACGCGGCTGCCACCCAGGCTGCCGTCGATGCCGCTTTCGCGACTCTCATGGCGGCGATCACCAATGTCGTCGAGAAGGGTGACACGTCGGGTCTCGCAAGTCTGGTGCAGGTCGTCAAGGCCATGGATTCGAGCAGGTTCACGCCGACGAGCTGGGGACGGGTTGCCTCCGCCCTGGCCGTTGCCGAGGGCATCCTCGCTCAGGCCGAGCCCAGGTTCGACCATGTCGATGATGCGTTTGGCCTGCTGGCTGATGCGATGAGCGCCCTGGTGCTCCAGGCCGCGAAGGCTGGCCTGAAGTCGGCGATCGACGTTGCTGACTCGATCATGGCCACTGCTGACCTGTACGTGGCCGCGTCCATCGCCACGCTGCCGGCCTTCCTGGCCGCTGCCAAGGCGGTGTACGCCAATGGTGACGCCACTGCGGCAGAAGTGACGACAGCTCAGTCGGATCTGATCCTCGCTATCGCGGCTGCCAGGCTCAAGGCGACCGGTTCGCCGATCGCCCCGGCCTCGGTGTTCGCGGCAGCGGCGGCCGATCCGGCTGCTGCTGCGGCTCTGCTGTCCGGCAAGACCTCGGCTCTCAAGGCGTTCGTCAAGGCTCCGGCCCCGAAGATCGTCGGGATCGCCAAGGCTGGCAAGACCCTCAAGGCGAAGGTTGCCAAGTGGTCGCCGAAGGCCAAGGTCTCCTTCCAGTGGTACCGCAACGGTGTGAAGATCGCCCACGCGACCAAGGCCTCCTACAAGGTCAAGGCCGCTGACAAGGGCGCCAAGCTCACCGTCAAGGCCACCGGCAAGAAGGCCGGCTTCGCCGCCAAGACCAAGGCCTCCAAGGCCAAGGCCGTCAAGTAACACCCACTCATTCCCCCGATGATGGGGGACCTAGGGGATAAAACCCCGGGGGGGGCGCGGGTCCGGAAAACCGCGCCCCCCTTTTCTTTGTCCACCAACCCCCCCTTCGCGCTCTCCCTCCCCGGTACGGTGGCTGGGTTTTGGACCAGTCTCTACCAACCCCCCCTTCGCCCCGCTCTCCCACCCCGGTACGGTGGCTGGATTTTGGACCTAGTCTGAGGGGATGAGTGTGACGGTTGGCGCCCACGACGCAAAGACTCGGTTTTCGGAACTCCTCGACCGCGCTGCTCGGGGAGAGGTCATCACGGTGAGCCGTCATGGGGTGCCGGTTGTGCGACTCGTCCCCGTTGACCAGGTGGATCACGACGAGGAGCGCCGCGCCGTGGCAAAGATTCGGGAAACCCGAAGGGGCGTTCGGCTCGACGGGCTCGCGATTCGATCCCTCATGAACGAAGGGCGCCCGTGATGTCGTTCGTTCTCGACGCCAGCGTGGCGTGCGCGCTTCCCCTGGCGACACTCGATCGGCAGCTCGGAAAGGCGGCCCGGCGCGAGGCCATCGACGTGCTCGGCGCAGAGCCGGACTGACACCGAGCGCGGCAGCCCCCCCCAGGGGGCAAAAGTCACAAATCCAGGTTTCGACGCTGCCACCCTCACCGACGTCCGGCGTTTGCCCTGGTCACAGGAGTGCCTGGATTTGCCGCGGGAGCCAGGACCTGGGTTTGTGACTTTTGCTCCTGGGTTTGTGACTTTTGCCCCCCCAACAGCCCTAGGCGGCTACTGCCTCCTCGACTTCGGCGGCGTCGGCGGAGTCGCCATCGTCGGAGTCTTCGATGCGCATGCCGTAGAAGGAACGCCTCACGAAGAAGGCGCTCACCACGAAGAACACGGCGGCGAGCACGTGGACCAGTGTCTTGTTCTCCAGCGAGGTTGCCAGCTCAACGGCCAGGAGCCCGAACAGCGTCGTGAACTTGATGACCGGGTTCAACGCAACCGAGGAGGTGTCCTTGAAGGGGTCGCCCACGGTGTCGCCGACGATTGTCGCGTCGTGGAGGGGAGTGCCCTTCTCGTGGAGGTCAACCTCGACGATCTTCTTGGCGTTGTCCCAGGCTCCGCCGGCGTTCGCCATGAAGATGGCCTGGTAGAGGCCAAACAGGGCGATCGAGATGAGGTAGCCGATGAACAGGTACGGCTCAACAAAGGCGAAGGACAAGGTCGCGAAGAAGATCGACAGGAAGATCGTCAACATGCCCTGCTGGGCGTACTGAGTGCAGATCTCCACCACTTTCCTCGAGTCCTCGACCGAGGCCTTGGTCTGAGAGCCGTCGAGCTTCATGTGGCCCTTGATGAACTCCACCGCCCGGTTGGCTCCCGTCGTCACGGCCTGGGTAGAGGCGCCCGTGAACCAGTAGACGACCGCGCCGCCCAGGATCAATCCCAGGAGGAACGGCGGGTGGATGAGCGAGAGGTTCTCCACGCCTTCCGTCAGGCCGTTCGTCAGCGCCATGATGATGGAGAAGATCATTGTCGTCGCGCCGACCACGGCCGTGCCGATGAGCACGGGTTTCGCGGTCGCCTTGAAGGTGTTGCCCGCGCCATCGTTCTCTTCAAGCATTTGCTTGGCGGGTCCCCAGTTCGGGGTGAAGCCGTCGGGCCCTGCGGCAAGCTCGGCCTCGATGTCCTCCACCATCTCGATCTGGGAGAGCTCGTAGACCGACTGAGCGTTGTCGGTAACCGGCCCGTAGGAGTCGACCGCGATCGTTACCGGCCCCATCGCCAGGAAGCCGAAGGCGACCAGTCCAAAGGCGAACACGGCCGGGGCGTGCATGAACGCCACCAACCCCAGCGTGGAGACCAAGTAGGCCCCACCCATGAGTCCGATGATCGCGATGCCGAGCCAGTAGGCCGAGAAGTTGCCGGCCACCAGGCCCGAGAGAATGTTGAGTGACGCCCCGCCCTGCCGGGAGGACTTCATGACCTCCTGGGTGTGCTTGGCCTTGGTCGAGGTAAACACCTTGACCAGCTCGGGAATCAGCGCCCCAGCCAGCGTCCCGAACGAGATGATGAAGGACAGCTTCCACCACAGCCCATCGCCCTGTTCCAGCGAGCCCAGGACGCCGTAGGTGGTCGCCCAGGTCAACACAATGGAGACGATGGAGGTCACCCACACCAGCGAGGACAGCGGCTTCTCGAAGTCAAAGTCAGTGTTGCCGTAGCGCGCCTTGCAGATCGCCTCGTTGGCCACGTAGGAGATGACCGACGCGATAAGCATGATGGCGCGGACGATGAAGATCCACACCAAGAGCAGAGCCTGCAGCGACACGTCGGGGACGCCGAGGATGATGAAGGTCACCAGGGCCACACCCGTCACCCCGTAGGTCTCGAAGCCGTCGGCCGAGGGGCCGACGGAGTCGCCCGCGTTGTCGCCCGTGCAGTCGGCGATGGTGCCGGGGTTGCGGGGGTCGTCCTCGTCAACCTTGAAGACGATCTTCATCAGGTCAGAGCCGATGTCCGCGATCTTGGTGAAGATACCGCCGGCAATACGCAAGGCCGCAGCTCCCAGGGACTCGCCGATCGCAAAGCCAATGAAGCAGGACCCAGCGATGTCACCAGGGAGGAACAGGAGGATCACCAGCATCAAGAACAGCTCAAGCGAGATCAGCACCATGCCGACACTCATGCCCGAGCGCATGGGGATCTCGTGGACAGGCCAGCGCTTGCCCCGCAGCGAGGCGAAGGCGGTGCGCGAGTTCGCAAAGGTGTTGACTCGGATGCCGAACCAGGCCACGGAGAAGGACCCGGCCATCCCGATCAGCGAAAACGCGATGATGATCGCGGTTCTCCCCCAACTGAAGTCCGAGAGGAACTTGAAGTAGACCACCACGACCACGGCGATGAAGGCCCAGAGGATGCACAGGAAGCGTCCCTGCTTCATGAGGTAGGCCTTACAGGTCGAGAAGATGACCTCGCTGATCTCCCGCATCGAGGTGTGGACCGGCATCGAGCGGAGCTTCTGGTAGGTCAGAGCTCCGAAGCCGAGTCCCGCGACGCAGACGAACAGGCCGATGATCAACAGTGCGGTGCCGCTCATGCCGCCCATCACCTTGACGTCACTGAGCGACGGGACTTTGAGGTTAGCCTCGCCACCGTGCCCATCGGGGCCGGCGGCAAAGGCACCCGAGGAGCCGAACAGGGCGAGGAAGGGGGTTGCGGCGAGGGCCGCGGCGCAGCTTCGTGCGCGTCGGAGGGCTGGGAGTCGTTCCAGCATGTCACTTCCCATCAATTGATAAGTGGCCTCGGCACCCATGCCGGTGCCTTGCGAAGGCGGGACGCTTGGGGCGCTAAACCGCCGGGTCGAACTCTACCCGCCCTGACGTGCCCGCGTGTGGGACCGACGCCCCGCGCCGCCCGACCCTTCAGACACCGGGCGTAGGTACCAAAGGCCTGCCGAGCAGGACCCGGTTCGCGATATGATCACAGGCGTTTGCGACGCCGTTCGCGTCGTCCCCAACTTGTTCCAAGATCCTGGGAGGGTCACAGCGTGCCGAAGTACGTCTACAGCTTCAAAGAAGGCAACAAAGATCTCAAGGACCTGCTCGGAGGGAAGGGGGCGAACCTTGGCGAGATGACGGGGTTGGGGCTCCCCGTGCCTCCCGGGTTCACCATCACGACCGACGCTTGTCGGCACTACATGAACACAGGAGCCAATCCGGCGGAGCTGGCTGCCGAGGTGAACGCCGCCATCGCCGCCGTCGAGCAGACCATCGGCCGCACACTTGGCAACGCGACGGAGCCCTTGCTGGTGTCGGTGCGTTCGGGTGCGAAGTTCTCGATGCCCGGGATGATGGAGACCGTCCTGAACGTCGGTCTCAACGACACCTCGGTCCACGGCCTGGCGGCGTTTGCGAACAATGAAAGGTTCGCCTGGGACTCCTACCGCCGGCTCATCCAGATGTTCGGCAAGACGGTCCTCGACATCGACGGCGACCTGTTCGCCAACGCCCTCGAGGCCAAGAAGCAGGCAGTGGGGGTCGACTCCGACGTCGACCTGACCGCAGCAGACCTCCAGGACCTCGTGGCGACCTTCAAGCAGATCGTGCTGGACGCCACAGGCGAGCCCTTCCCGCAGGAGCCGCGCGCCCAGGTGGATGCCGCCATCGTCGCCGTGTTTAACTCGTGGAATACGGACCGGGCGCGGCTGTATCGGCGTCGCGAGAAGATCTCGGACGATCTCGGCACGGCCGTCAACGTCCAGACCATGGTCTTTGGCAACCTCGGCCCCGACTCGGGGACGGGCGTGGCCTTCACCCGCGACCCGGCCTCCGGGCACCCGGGCGTCTACGGCGACTACCTGCCCAACGCTCAGGGTGAGGATGTCGTGGCCGGCATCCGCAACACCCTCTCGCTGGCGGACTTCGAGAAGATCGACGCCCGCGCCTATGGCGAGCTGCGCGAGGTCATGTCCACCCTCGAATCCCACTACGCCGACCTCTGCGACATCGAGTTCACGGTCGAGCGCGGCAAGCTGTGGATGCTCCAGACGCGGGTGGGCAAGCGCACCGCCGGCGCCGCCTTCCGCATCGCCACCCAGCTCGTCGATGAGGGCCTCATCGACATGGACGAGGCCGTGGACCGGGTCACCGGCGCCCAGCTCTCGAACCTCATGTTCCCCCAGTTCGACGCCAAGGCTGAGAAGACTCTGCTGGCCAAGGGCATGGCGGCGAGCCCCGGCGCGGCTGTCGGCGCGGCGGTCTTCGACTCGGCGACGGCCCAGCAGTGGGCGGAGAACGGCCATCAGGTCATCCTCGTTCGCCGCGAGACCAACCCCGATGACCTCGGCGGCATGATCGCCTCCCAGGGCATCTTGACCTCTCGGGGCGGCAAGACCTCCCACGCGGCGGTCGTGGCCCGCGGCATGGGCACCACCTGCGTCGTTGGCGCCGAGGCGCTCGATGTCGACACGAGCGCCCGCTGCTTCAAGGTCGCCGGCACCACGGTCTTAGAGGGCGATGTCATCGCAATCGACGGGACTACCGGCGAGATCTTCCTCGGCGCTGTCCCCGTGGTCCCCTCGGCTGTTGTCCAGTACCTCGAAGAGGGCTTGGACGCTGCCGTGGCCGGCGCTGGCGAGAACACCGCCGTCGTCGAGCTGGTCCAGGCCGTGGATCGCATCCTGACCCACGCCGACTCGGTCCGCCGCCTCAAGGTTCGCGCCAACGCCGACAACGAGGAGGACGCCGCGCGCGCCCGCCGCCTCGGCGCCCAGGGCATCGGCCTGTGCCGCACCGAGCACCAGTTCCTCGGCGATCGCCGCCAGCTCATCGAGGACCTCATCCTCGCTCGCGACGACGAGGCCGCCAAGGACCGTGCGCTCGCCGCACTCCTGCCGCTCCAGCGCCAGGACTTCGTCGAGCTGTTCGCCGCGATGGACGGGCTGCACACCACGGTCCGCCTCATCGACCCGCCACTCCACGAGTTCCTGCCCAACTACACTGAGCTGGCCGTTCGCATTGGCCGCGCCCAGGAACGCGGCGAGACCGTCTCCGAGGAGGACCTCAAGCTCCTGGCCGCCGTCGAGCGGATGCATGAGGCCAACCCGATGCTCGGCCTGCGCGGCGTGCGCCTCGGGATCGTCTTCAAGGGCCTGTTCGACTTGCAGGTCCGCGCGATCGCCGAAGCAGCTGCCCAGCTCATCAAGCAGGGCAAGGATCCCAAGCCCGAGGTCATGGTGCCGCTCGTCGGCTCCCACGTCGAGCTTGCCCTGGTCCGCGACGTCGCCGAGAGGATCATCGCGGCGGTCTCGGCCGAGTCTGGCGTGGCCCTCGAGATCCCGATCGGCTGCATGGTCGAGCTTCCCCGCGCGGCCCTGACCTCCGACCGGATCGCCGAGTACGCCGAGTTCTTCTCCTTCGGCACGAACGACCTGACGCAGACAACGTGGGGCTTCTCCCGCGATGACGTCGAGGGCGCGTTCTTCCCCGTGTACATCGAGGACGACATCTTCAAGGTCTCGCCCTTCGAGTCGATCGACGTCGACGGTGTGGGCGCGCTCGTCCACGCTGGCGTCGAGGGCGGCCGCCGCACCCGGCCCGGCATCGGCCTGGGCGTCTGCGGCGAGCACGGCGGCGACCCCGAGTCCATCCACTTCTTCCACGCGGTGGGTCTCGACTACGTCTCCTGCTCCCCCTTCCGCATTCCGATCGCTCGCCTAGAGGCCGCCCGCGCGACCATCGAAGCGGCAGCCGGCGCACGCTCCGACTCTCGCTAGCAACACCCAAGAGGACGATGACGGGCACGCAAGTCCCGTCATCGTCCTTTTGCCTGTTCGGGGGCTTGTGGCACAAACGTGCGTGCGTGATGTGAATACGTGCAGCAACCATTTGGCTACCGGACGTCATATCGGTGGGGTGTGATCCGTCTCACCATTGTCAGCGAAGAGCACCCCCGACGCATCGCCCTCCTGACGGCGGCGAGGCCCGGCGCGCTTCCCGACTCCCCCTGAGGTTGGGGAGCGCGCCGGGAGTCCCGTCAGCTTTTCTGGCGGGGCCCGCCGTGGGAGAATGAGTAAGTGCCTTGTCCCGACGGCCCTGTGAGCCGTGATCTCGATCCCATTGAGCACGATCCCCAAGACGCCTGCGGTGTCTTTGGTGTCTGGGCCCCGGGAGAGGAGGTCGCCAAGCTCGCGTACTTCGCCCTCTACGCCCTCCAGCACCGGGGCTCGGAGTCGGCGGGGATCGCGTCATCGGACGGCCAACACATCCTGGTCTACAAGGACATGGGCCTTGTCTCCCAGGTCTTCAACGAGGCGAGCCTCGATGGCCTAAGGGGCCACATCGCCGTTGGGCACACGAGGTACTCACTGAAGGGGCAATCGACGTGGGATGACGCCCAGCCAACCCTGAGTCCGACCGCCAACGGAACCCTTGCTCTTGCCCACAACGGCGCGCTCACCAACACCGCTGAACTGACGGGTGGCGACGGGAGCGTGGACGACACGACGGTGTTCACCGCCCTGCTCGAGGGAGACGCGGATCACACGCTGACTGAGACGGCGCTCGCGGTTCTCCCGCGGGCAACCGGAGCGTTCTCGCTGGTCTTCATGGATGAGGACCGGTTGTACGCGGCGCGGGACCCGCAAGGGGTACACCCGCTGGCGCTGGGACGCCTCCCGGGCGGGGGATGGGCGATCGCCTCGGAGACAGCGGCTCTCGACATTGTGGGAGCCTCCTTCATGCGGGACGTCGAGCCGGGGGAGTTGCTCGTGATCGACGAGACCGGCCCGCAGTCCTACACCTTTGCCCCCGCGCGCCCGGCGGGCTGTGTCTTTGAGTTTGTCTACCTCGCGCGACCTGACACGATGCTGAGCGGGCGGCTCGTCAACTCCGTGCGCCAGGCGATGGGCCGCGCCCTGGCCCGCGAGCACCCTGTTGAGGCCGACCTCGTGATTCCGGTCCCGGATTCTGGGACGCCTGCCGCGATCGGATACGCCGCCGAGTCGGGAATCACCTTCGCCCAGGGGTTGACCAAGAACGCCTATGTGGGGCGCACCTTCATCCAGCCCTCCCAGTCGCTGCGGCAGCTGGGCATTCGGCTCAAGCTCAACCCCATGCGCGAGACAATCGCGGGGAAGAGACTCATCGTTGTTGATGACTCGATTGTGCGCGGCAACACCCAGCGGGCCGTGACCCGCATGCTGCGAGCCGCCGGAGCCGCCGAGGTTCACGTGCGCATCTCCTCACCGCCGGTCATGTGGCCCTGTTTCTACGGCATCGACTTCACGACGCGGCGCGAGCTGATTGCCCCTGAGCTCTCGGTCGAGCAGGTCCGCAAGTCCATCGAGGCCGACACCTTGGGGCATATCTCGCTTGAGGGGATGATGGAGGCGACAGGCCAGGAGCCAGGACGGCTGTGCATGGCCTGCTTCGACGGGGTCTACCCGATTCCCCTGCCACCCGGGGCCTCACCGTTGACCGATGGAGTGGTCCCATGAGTTCGGGCCTGACCTATCAGGCGGTCGGAGTCGACACGGCCGCGGGGGATCGCGCTGTCGAGCTTATGAAGGCCTCGGTTGCCGCGACGCACCGCGGGCTCGTACGAGGCGGCGGCGGGGGGTTCGCTGGGCTCATTGATGCTTCTCGCCTGCTTGCATACCGCGAGCCGCTGCTCGCCACCTCGACCGATGGCGTGGGAACCAAGGTGGCGATCGCCCAGGCCATGGACATCCACGACACGGTGGGGATCGACCTGGTCGGCATGGTCGTGGACGACCTTGTCGCCTGTGGCGCCACCCCCCTCGTCATGACTGACTACATCGCGACGGGACGTGTTGTGCCTGAGCGGATTGCCGCCATCGTCCGCGGGATTGCGCTGGGGTGCCAAGAGACGGGGACGGTTCTTGCGGGAGGTGAGACGGCCGAGCACCCTGGGCTGCTGGGGGTTGATGAGTATGACGTCGCGGGTGCGGCCGTCGGCATTGTGGAGGCCGATGACGTGCTCGGGCCCGAGCGGGTGCGCGCGGGCGACGTCGTGGTCGGGATGGCAAGCTCGGGGTTCCACTCGAATGGATACTCGCTGCTCAGGGCGATTGTCGCGCGCGAGGGGTGGGCGTGGGACAGGGAGCTGCCCGAGTGTGGGCGAAGCGTCGGGGAGGTGCTCCTCGAGCCGACGGCGCTGTACACGGCGAACTGCCTGGGGTTGATGTCCGCCTTGGGCGAGGGAGTGCGGGCCTTTGCCCACGTCACGGGCGGGGGACTGGCGGACAATCTTGCGCGGGTCGTGCCTGCCGGGCTGGACGGGGTGGTGAGGCGGTCTGCTTGGGAGGTGCCGGCATCGTTCGTCGTGTTCGCGGGCGTGGGCGGGGTCGCCTGGGAGGCGGCGGAAAAGGCGTGGAACCTGGGAGTGGGGATGGTCGCGGTGCTGGCGCCGGAATGCGCGGAGGAGGGGATCGCGTGGTTGGGCCGCGCCGGGCGCGAGGCGTTCGTGATAGGCGAGGTCGTGGAGCGCGGGCGCGGTGGGGGCGGGGACGTCACGCAGGGGACCAAGGCGATCGAGGGAGGGCGTGTGGTGATGCAGGGGGAGTACCGGGTTTGAGGGGGTGGCGCTTTCCCTGCCCCTGCCTGCCCCTGCCCTCCCCTCCAGTTCCCCTTCCCCTCAAACTGGGGAGTGGTTTCCCTTAAGACACCGAACGCCAATTCAACGAAACCACTCCCGGGTTTCCCGGGGCGGGGTGGAGGAAGCGGTGTCGGCTGGGGGCGGTGGGTGCTGTTACGGGGCGGGGCACGGTGTCAGAGGGTCACTGAGGGGATCGCGCTTGGGGGACGGGGGCGCGGCGAGCGATGTCAGCGCGGCTGCGGCTGCCACTCCTCCTCGTCCTCGAACTGGTCGATGTACTGAGCGTAGGGATCATCTTCGGCAGGCTCATCTGGCGCATTCGACAGCTCGCGCTCCAGCGCCCGGTAGTCAGTGTCCGGGGTGTAGTACTTGAGCTTGCGTGCGACCTTGGTCTGCTTGGCCTTCTGACGGCCGCGCCCCATGGCGTGACCCCCTCTTGCATCGTAACGCGGCCCTCTCCTCGCGGCGGAGCGACCCCGAAAAACCGGAACTGGACGTATGGCACTACCGTACAAGAACCACCCCGGCTCCGTCGAACTGAGGGCGCTATCCCCAGCCGAGCTCGTGGATACGCCGCTCCTCGATGCCGAAGAAGTGGGCGACCTCGTGGACCACGGTGGTCACCACCTCGTCGACGACGTCGCCGACGGTGTCGCAGATGGCGAGCGTGGGCTGCTTGAAGATGAAGATCTGGTCGGGAAGGTGGCCGATCCCGCCGTAGCCGAACCGCTCGGTGAGCGGGGTGCCGACGTAGAGACCCAAGAGGTCGGGTGGGTCGCTCGGGGGAGGGGTGTCCTCAATGATGACGGCGACGTTGTCAATGAGCTGAGCCACCTCCTCGGGCAGGATGTCGATCGCCCTGTCCACGCACAGCTCGAACTGCTCGTCCGTCATCTCGATCACCCCTCCATCCTCCCAGGTCTGCAAGACGCACGCCGGCGCTTTGCCCCAACGCGGGGGAAACGCCTATGATGGCGCGGCGTACGCCCCCATCGTCTAGGGGCCTAGGACACCGCCCTTTCACGGCGGCGGCACGGGTTCGAATCCCGTTGGGGGTACAGCGGATGGTTTGGGTGCCCAACAGCAAGGCGCCCCCGGAGGGTCAGTCTCGTGGCGCTTCGAGTGACTCGAGCGGATCACGTCGACCGGCGGTCACCACAGCAGCGCCGATGGCGACGGCAAGTACCACGGCCATGCCGGCAATCACTCTGATCGCCGCAGACGACGACAAGACTCTGGCCTCCACCCCAAAGGCCGTGCGTGCGAACGTGCTGATTGACCCGGATCCAAGGATCAGCATCAGCGCAGAGAGCGTGAGCGCTCCGAGAATGATGATGGACGTGTCGAGGGCGAACATGCTGGCGACCCGTCTGCGACTCATCCCCATCGAACGCGTGAGCCCGTAGAACCACGCACGCTGACGAACAACGAGCGTCTGCACCGAGATGACGGCAACTCCGCCGAGCGACAGCACACCCCAGCCGATCAGTCCGTATGTCGTGGCCACGCCCTGTGACGCCTCGCGAATCCCGAGGCTGTCTTGATCAAGGCGCCCGACGGTGAACAAGCTCTCGGGTGGGAGACCAATTCTTGTCGCTGCTTCGGAAAACGCTCCACTCATCGCTTGCCGGATCGCATCTGTCCAGTCCTCCATCACCCCGGTGACCACAACGAACCCTTGAACCACCGGTCCAGTCGTGCTCAGCAACACGAGCCTCTCGTAGTCGGGGTGAACGTACAGGCGATCTCCGAACACCGCACGGTCATTCGCCTCGGGAAGGTACAAGGCACTCGCTGGAATTGGCTGACCCTCGATGCACCAGGTCGCGTCGACATCCCCTGTCTGTCCGAACGGCAGGGGGAACACCCTTCCCGGCTCCTTCCATAGGACTCGCAGCGACTGCTCCCCCAACTGCTCGTAGGGTGGACACTCGGACCTCACGGGAGGAAGGTCCACCCACTCACCCCACACCGTGAGGTCAAGCTCGCGAGCGACGTCCATGACATGCTCCCGGGCGATCGTCGGCGCAACATCTCCCACCTCTGCGACAAGCGCGACTTCGTAGGATCCCTGGAGGCCCGAGTCTTGCACGATCGCAGAGTCGAGCCCCTCCTGCGAGACTCGCGACAACTCAGAGACGAGCACGAAAATCACTATTGCGCACGAGGTCAACACGATGAGAATCCCATTCCTCAGCGGTGAACGGCGCATTAGCAGGAGGGAGAGCCGAAGGGTGCGGATCACGGCATCTCACCTGCTGCCTCTTCAGTGATGCTCCCTTTGACCAGGTGGACGACACGATCCGCCCCATTGGCAACGACCCGATCATGTGTGACCACCACGACCGCACACCCTGAGTCCTTTGCTGCGCCGTACAGGATGTCGCAAATCGTTGCCGCGCTGGTCTCGTCCAAGTTGCCGGTCGGTTCATCTGCAATAAGAATCCGAGGGCGCGCGAACAAGGCGCGGGCGATTGCGACACGCTGGCGTTCTCCACCCGACAGATCTGCGGCACGGCGCTCCCTCAAACCCGCCAACCCCAGCAGGTCGAGCACCCCCATCGCTCTTCGACGGGCTTCACCCCATCGTTCTGTTCCGCTTGACAGATACCAGTGCAGCATGGCGTTCTCGACCACGGTCAAGTGTGGTTCGAGATGGAACGACTGAAACACCATTGAGATCTCTGTGCTGCGGAGCGCAGCCCGCCTCGCGATGCCCTCTGCTTTCGTGCCGTCCACCCACACCTCGCCACTCGACGGCGAACGCATCAACCCCATGACGGCGATGAGCGAGGACTTGCCGCTCCCCGACCTACCGACGACGGCAGTGGAGGATGCAGCCTCCACGTCGAGTGACACGTGATCGAGCGCTCGCACCGGGCCTCGCGAGGAATGGTAGTCGAGGACGATGTCACGGACTCTGACGGCCGGATGCGTGGTCACGGGGATTCTGTGGGCGGAACGAGTTCTGCCCCGATTGGCAGCGGGGTAGTGACGACGCGGACGACACCGTCGCTTGGCCCCACCTCAACGGCAATGGTTTTTGGCTCGCCGTCCTTGAGCACCGTGACACTGTATCCGCTATCGTCCGTTCCCAGCATGGAGTCTGGAACGAGCGTTGCTGAAGGGAGGAGTGGGCCCACGATCCTCAGTCGAGCCCGTAAGCCGCCGACAGTCTCCAGGGTCCGTGGGAGTCGACACCTGAAGATGGGACCGCCGGTCGCGGAGTCTTCCTCGCCCTCGCGAGCGATCCAGGTGAAAGAGCACTTGACCGTTCGCTGTCCTACGATTGTCTCCACTGTCGCATACCCGGTCAAGCTGACTCGGCTGAGGCGAAGCTCCTGGACTCCTGTTAGCGGCGTCACTACGTCAATACCTCTGGCCACGATCCTCGCGTCGGCTCCTTCGAGTTCGAATACTCCAGCAATAGGGGCCGCGAACTCACGCGGGGTCTCGTCGAGCGAACGAAGAGCGGACGCGTCGATCCTACTTGTCAACGCGCTCTTCGCCAGTTCGGCACGGAAAACTGAATCGATGCCGAGGCGTGCGACAACGGTGCCCACGCTGACTGAGCTTTCAGGGGGGACTACCGACGTGAGGACGGTCCCGCGTGGAGCCGACAAGACAACACCAGAGGATTCGTCGGTCGTCGCCTCCAGTTCGTAGACGATCTGGAAGTCACGCCGCAGCACGCGTGCGACGTCGGTCTCAGTGCTGGAGACGGTGGCAAGAGGCTGTCCAGGCGGCGAGTCACCACCAGTGCATCCCGCCAAGAGGGCGACCGCTAGCGCTGCGAGCCCCGCGTTACTGCGCCAGGACATCTGCCACCGTCCGTGTGGCGCTGAGACTTGGATCGGCGACGACGTCTCGGCAACCTCCAGTCAGGACGAGCCATTCGCGCAGCACTGCTGGATCTCCGCTATCGATCGCCTCACGAACCATCTCAACCCAGCTATCCATGAATGCGTCGAAACCAGGCTCGGGGTTGGCAGGTGATACCACACCAGGAACGTCCGGTTGCTCCCCTGTGGTAACCCATCGCCGCTCTGCCCGCAAGACATCTCGGCAAAAAACAGTCGACGAGACGTTGAGTTGCGCCATCCCTGCTCGGCTTCCTGTTGGCTCGTCCCTCAGGACTCCCTTGAGAACGGGGTCACCCAAGCGCTCAGCGACCACATCGGCGGGCAAGCCTTCGAACGCCGAAGAATTCGGTCCCAGGTCGCCCTCCTGTCCGTACCCACACCCCGCGATCAAGACCGCAAGGGCGAGAAGCCACGACACCCGCGCCACACTCGACACGTGCTGCCCCCTTCTGCTGGGCCGACTATCGCTGTGATGGCCATCCTCGTCGTTGCCATGCAGGTGACGATCGCGTCTCGCATGTTCCGCGGCCTTTCGGACGTGGATTGGAACCGCCATCGTTGGCAACCCCTGTCAGGTCATGCGCAACCAGCGTACACCGAAACCAGGTGCGCGACGCCCGCGCGCCCGGGTCCCGGTTCCCTTCGCGGCTTTGAGTTCAGAGAGCAGCACGGCGCGAGGGAGGGCGCCCCTCAACCGCAAGGTGACAGGTCCTCGGGTCTCGGGCCCCTGCGAGACGGGCACTGGTCGGTTGGTTGGTCGCTGGGGTGGCGACGCTGATATGATCGGTCCTCGGTCCATCCAAGGCCCCGTAGCGCAGTTGGTTAGCGTGCCGGCCTGTCACGCCGGAGGTCGCGGGTTCAAGTCCCGTCGGGGTCGCTGTGACGCCTGGTCAGCTGGTTCTTCAGTTGGCTGGGCGTTTTGGTCGGTGCGGGGCGCGCCCCACGCCTGCCGAGGCTCGATAGCTCAGTAGGAAGAGCGCTCGCCTGAAAAGCGAGAGGTCACCGGATCGACGCCGGTTCGAGCCACCACCTGACCAGCATAGATGCCCAGGTGACGCGAGGAATCCAACCGCAGCCCAACAGAAGCGGCGCATGTCTGCACGGAAGAAATGTTGGACCTTTTGTTGGACCCATGCTAGAGTTGGCTGCATGGCTGCTCCACGCAAACGCGGAAGAGGCACAGCAGGGGTGCATCGCCCAGCATGGGATCCACGCCGCAAGAGATGGCGCGCAGTCCTGACATACAAGACGCCAGACGGCCGCACCGGACGACACGAAGTCGTCGCCGTCAACCAAGCAGACTGCCTCAGAAAGCTCAACGCCGCCAAGGAGCAAGTAGCCAAGTACGGCACGCCAGTCACCAACAATCCAACCGTCGCCGCCTTCGCCGCACGCTGGCTAGCTGAAGTCGCCGCAGAAACCCACACCCCAAACGCGTATGACGCTGCGCGGGCATCAGTCAACCACCAGATCGTCCCCACAATCGGCAAGCGACGCATCCAAACCCTCCTGCCGTCACACGTCACGGCCATGCGCAAGACCCTGGAGGCACCAGGATTCGCTGGAGACGGCAAGACGCTGTCCGCCTCGGTCGTCAAACACGCTCACTCGACACTCAACCGCATCTGCGACTACGCAGTAGCCGAACGGGTAATCCCTGACAACCCAGCCAGGAAAGCCGAAAGAACACGCCAAGCAAGTCAGCCAACAACAACGGAGCGACAGGCCCTAACCTCAGACCAGCTCCTCGCGGTCATCAGAGCCTCCATCGCAAGGGGTGACGTCTTCGGCATCCTGACGGTCTTCAAGGCCCTGACCGGTCTGCGGCAATCCGAAGCGCTAGGTGCCACGCTCGCCGACCTACAGCTCGACGCAGAACGGACAACCGTCAACGGCGAAACACTGAGCTTCGGGGCCTACACCGTCAACTGGCAGCTCCAGGACCTACGCCGCGAGCACGGCTGCGGGAACCCACCAGACGACCCAAACGAGGCATGGCGGTGCGGATACCGACGACACGGCTGGTGCCCAGAGGCGACCTGGAGAGTGCCAAGCTGGTACGAAAAACGACAACTCAAAGGGGCTCTGCACCTAGTCCGCCCGAAGATGTCCAAGATAGGCAAGGTCGTCCCACTCATCCCTCAGCTAACAGAACTCCTGCGCCTGTGGGCCGCCGCCACAAAGGATCAGCCCAACCCACACGGCCTCCTCTTCCACCACGCCGACGGAACCCCAGTCATTCCCAAGCTTGACGACCGGGCGTGGCTGGAAACAATCCACGCCGCCGAAGTCATCAACGACGCCACACTGGAGGCAATCAAAGGCAAGGGCGGACCAACGCTACGCAGTATGGGACTCACCGGCCACATTTCGCGGCACACACTGGTAACACTCCTCGGCGAGCTTGAGGTACCAACGGCGATCATTTCCAGGATCGTCCGCCACACCGACGAGAGGACCACGGACGGCTACCGCCACCCACACGTCGCAGAGCTGACAACCGGAATGGGCAGGCTCGCCGCCGTCATACCCACCCTCGCCATTGAGCCGCCCAAGCCATCCGAGTGACCTGCTTTCATAGGACATAGGTCCAATGTCTGGGCCGGGGCGCCTTCTTTGCGTGGGCCTCCAGGAGGTGGACGGCGACCAGCAGGTTTGGCTTGTTCCTGAGCGTCGAGCGGATCACGTTCTCAAGTGGGACGTGGGGCCGATGTGGTATCTTGTACCGGGAAAGTCGCGGGACTAGTGCCCAGGGTGCTTCCTAGCCACCCGCAGCGGCAGAGCGCCCCTGAGACGCTCACCAAGACAGGCCCGCCTGCACCGCAGGTTAGGGCCTGTCTCCGTGCCCGTGGTTTAGCTCAGACGGTAGAGCTGCTGGCTTTTAACCAGCGGGTCGCGGGTTCGACTCCCGCAGCCCCGACAAGTAGCCTCACACGGCCACTTCCCATGCGCGCGAGAACTCGCGGTCTGCGAACAGGGCCGCTATGCCGCTGACCTGCTTGAGTCTTAGCAGCTCGTCGGCGTCCATCCCTAGATGCTTGAGGATCCACGCGTCGCTCATTCCAGCCTCGACGAGTTCGCCAACGATCCCGACCATGAGCTCTATTGAGTGTGTGCCGCGAGCGCGGTTGTGTCGTACCGTTGATGCCATTCGATCCGAGATTGGCCTATCGATCACCGTGACAGGGAGGCAGCCACCCTCTCGTTCGTAGATGTCTGGGTGTTCGGTGATGACGCGCCACCGGTGGAACCCGTCTACAAGCTCGTAGGCGTCCTGGTCTGGCAGTCTGTAGCAGACGACGGGCATGGTGTACCCGTCTTCCTTGATGGACCGGTACAGGAGCCTCATCTCTGGGGGTGCGACCGCGTTCGGGTTATACGCGTTGGCTCGGATCTTCTCGACGGGGACGCGCAGCACCTGGTAGGCGGGGCTTACAAAACTGTTGACCATCGGTTGATCGCCTCCTTTCGGCGTTGCTGCTCGGCCTTTGTCCGGGCAAACC